>DASWYM010000619.1:0-10168 GCA_036404975.1 Chitinophagaceae bacterium | reverse complement strand
GGAATGAAATAAAGATGACCAATACAAGCAGGCAGGATATTCTGCCCACTTTTCAAAAACTCAATGTGAGCAGGCAGAATGTAGTAAGCAGGTTGATAATCAATGATCGCCCGCTGCTCCAGGCACGAAGGATAAGGAGGAGATACCTTTTACAGCGACAAGGTCACACTGGCGGACACCTTATTTGGTTAATGAAGCAGGCTGAAGAGGGTCAGGGCGAGCACAGTGCCTAAACAGAGAAAAAGCAGCAGGGCCTGCACCGTATTAATTCTGGACAACATGGAGAGATACGTTTTTCGTGCGGCTGATGGTAGTGGCTTTATAGATACAAATGACCTGGTGGCTGTTCTGGATCTCGGTACAGACATATCCCTTACTCAGGATACGTTCCTTATAGGCAGCCAGGGGTTTCAGGATTGGCAAGGGTTGCTTTGGCGACATGGGATTGGTATTGTCTTCTAAATTAAGCACACCCCCATTGCCCCTACCGTTTTTTTACGCAAACGTTCCCGGAACTCTTTCCGCCCGTATAATTCCTTTACGCGTAAGGAAATATTGTTGGGAAAAATGACAAAAGTCATTGCCCGTGCACCACACGGCCGCTACTTTTGCCCGGTCCATCATCCTTTTGAAAGAACAACCTCTATAGGACCTCATTACGGGTAGAAGAACCTCTGAATTGAATTTATACCCGAAGTAAAATCCTGTCTCCTGGAGAAAACCGGGCGTTGCGACGTGGGCCTAAAGCCTGCCGACTGAGTAGAAACGCTTTGATCCCCTTCTTCTGAAGGGGATTATTGTTTCCCCTCTTCTATCTTACTGCACATCCAAAACAATCCCTCCGTTACTTTATGGCCTTAATGAAAAAGCACGAATGGCAACGATCCTATACCTGACCGACCTGTACTACCCCGCACAAGGCCGGAATTATTACGAGGAAGACCTGTATATCACCGCGCGGCTCAAAGACCATTTCAACCTGCTGATCGGCCATCCCCGGCAGGTCCTCTCCTACATGGATTGCGCCGACCTGGTCGTATTCCGCAATACCGGGCCGGTGATGTGGTACAAGGATTATTTCCACCGCTTTGTACAGGAAGCAGCGCGAAGAGGGATTCCCACCTTTAACTCCTTTGATGGGAAAGCCGATACGAAAGGAAAGCAGTACCTCCCCGACCTGACGGCAGAAGGCTACCCGGTGATCCCCACTGTGGACCGCCTGGAAGACATAGCCCTCCTGGGCACCCCCCACCGCTACATCATCAAACTGAAGGATGGTGCCGACTCCATCGGGATGAGCATCCTCAGCGGCGAAGAGTTGTTGGCAGCCCGCCCCCTGGACCGGCTCATCCAGCCTTACATCAACTTCCGCTATGAAGTGTCGTTCTATTACCTGAACAATGCATTCCAGTACGCGCTCTATGCCCCCGACAAGGCTAAACGCTGGGCCCTGCAGCCTTACGATGCCACTTCGGATGATCTCCACTTTGCCCAAAAGTTCATTGACTGGAACAAAATGGCCCGCGGCATTGTACGGGTAGACGCCTGCCGCCTGCAGGACGGCTCCCTGCTCCTGGTGGAACTGGAAGACCTCAACCCCTTTTTATCCATTGACGTGCTCAGTGAAGAAGATCGCAATCAGTTTATCGGGAAATTTATAGAAGCCCTGAAAAAGGTAGCACCATGAAGACCCTGGAAAAGAGGCTTCCTGTGCCCCGGACCGCTCCGTTGGTGGTGGGTGACACCTAACACAAAAGGACCGATCAAGATCACCTTTCCGGTTGACAACAATCAGGGTTAGGCACCGCGGGGCGGCCTATTTTTGTGTCCTCCTACACTTTATACAGTTCAACCTAAAGCCCCTGACAGCATACAGGGGCTTCTCTTTTTTATATGGTGAGTGGTGAGTAAGGGATCATGAAACGTGAAACGTCAGATGTGGAGGAGAAAGATCAGGATTCCACTGGCGCCCGGGAAATACGCAGCTGCAGGACAAGAGTTTAGATAATAACGCAGGACTTGCCACCTGCCATTTTCTGTAATAATGCACAAACTGACCGTCAAACTAACTGTTTATCAGGTCTTGTCAAACGGTTAAGGCTATGTTAGCTTTTTAATTAAATAGCTGCCGTCCGGTAAAATATACCTACCTTGACCCTTTGTTTTTCATTCCCTCCTGTTAATTCCTTCGCTCGCTTTCCTGTTTAACAGCAAAATGGATTCGTAGAAAACGCCTTTGTATCATTTTAAACTAAGCTGTTATGGCCCGGATATTCACTACATCTTTCGAGTTCAACCACCAGCGGTATGATGCTGTGGTCACCGTGATCACTCAAAATGACCAACTGAACTTCCATATCAGGTTACTCGACGTCGATTTCCACCACCTTATCCCCAATGGCGTGGTAGCTTACACCGGCACCAGCGGCTTTGAGCAACTGGAAATGATCAACAATACCGTGGCCCAATCCCTCCTGCGAAAACTTGGCGAAGCGATCAGCAAACATATCGTCCTCACTCCCTAGACCTTACCCTAATGAGCCACTCTTATCTTTTATATGCAGAAGACGACGAAGACGATACGGACATAATGAAGGAGATGATCCTCAGCCATTCGCACTTGAACCCGTTGGTGTGCGTAGACAACGGTTTTGCCCTTCTGGAACACCTGCAACAAATACCACGACAGGAATCTTATCCGAGTCTCATTATCCTCGACGTGCGGCTGCCCAAACTCGATGGCATCGAAACCCTGGAACTGCTCCGCACCGATGACCTCTACCGCCTCATACCGGTAGTGATGTTTTCCTCCAAGCTATCGAAGGGTGAAAAAGAGCGCTGCCAGGCACTGGGGGCAGAAGTGCTGCTTAAGCCCCTGACCTATTCCGGCTGGCTGGAAGTGTTCGACCATTTCTCAGCTTATATTGATGAGTAATTAATACCCGGACAATACCATCAACCAGGTTCACTTCCCCCGGTTTAACAGCTGACAGCTGCTATTTCAGGTGTGCATGAGCGTGAAGAGTATTATAGTTACTACGCCCTCATCCGTCCAATGCTCAAGGACTTCCAGGTTCTGCTTAACCTGACATCTTGCATGGGCCCATTCTCCACACCAAAATGCTTTGTGATATCATTGGCAATAGATACCGTAGGAAAGCTTATCTTTACCAAAGTTTATTTGAGCCTCGCATCAGTAGCCGTTAATTATCCTGCATCAAGCATCTTAGTTAGTAACTTACTTCTGCCTTTCTCAGATCATTTATCATTGTTTTAATTATCAAGTATGAACATTTATGTTTCAAACTTAAGCTTCAACGTTCAGGATGAAGACTTAAGAGAGTTTTTTGCTCCTCATGGAGAAGTAACATCTGCAAAGGTGATCACAGACAAACTCACCGGCAAAAGCCGTGGCTTTGGCTTCGTGGAAATGCCGGATGACGCATCAGCACAAAAGGCAATCAACGAGCTGAATAATGGCTCTGTTGACGGCAGGACCATCAAGGTGATGGAAGCCAAGCCCAGGGAAGACCGCCCTGCGCGCAGCAACAATGGCGGCTACAATAAGAGCAGGTGGTAAACATACTCTTTGCCTAAAAGCCCGCTAATGGGTTTTACATAATAAAACAGCCTTTCGTTTCCGAAAGGCTGTTTTATTATGTTGGCCTGTGCGCAGGCCTGGAACGAACAGGCACAATATATTCGGTTATAAAGCCCTTATCTTCTGTCCAAACTCCCTCACATAATCCTGGATAAAACGGCTCAACGTATGATGGCACTCATTAGGGTCGACACTCTTGTTCAGCTTGCTCAGCAGTTCAAGAGCAATACTCTCCAACCGGCGTTTCAACTGTTCCGTATAGAGGCTTTGCTGATGGCGGAAGACGTTATCACCCCCCTGCCGGTCTATGGGAGCTACGGCCTTCCTGAACGAACGGTAAAGGGAATGCATTGCTTCCCCTGCCCGGTCGTGAAAGAGCACATAGATGGATTCCATATCGTTGTGCCTATCCAAGGATCATGACGGGTTGCCCACCGGTCTTAATTCTTTTTAAAGCGGTAGACATTGACCGCACCGTTGCCCACTTTATACGAACCTTTGTGCGTGGTCTGGGGCTCCGCCTCCTTTACACTGATCTTACGGCCGTTCACTTCTGATTGATGCAACGCTGCAAGGGCTGCACGGGCTTCCTCCTCCTGTGGCATTTCCACAAAGCCAAAGCCACGGGATTGATCGGTAAATGAATCAATAGCCACCTCGGCGTTGGCTACTTCACCATATACGGTAAAAAGCTGGCGCAGATCTTCACTGGTAAAACGGGTATCTAAATTCAAAACGGAAAGATTCATAGACGAGAATTATTGAGGTGAAAAGATTTGAGAAAGCAGGAGCAGGAAAACGGCCAAAGAAGGCTCGGTAGTAATGCTGAGTGCTCTAACAATGATCGCCAAAGGTAACCTTTTCTGCCCCGGCAGCCTATTATTTCTTTCCGTACCAGTGAACCCGGTCTGCCGAATTAGTAATATCTTTAAACAATAGCTCTTTTCCCTCACCCGCAATAGGTACGGCAACCGGTATCAGACAGCCCTGGGAAGGGATCTTTTACCACCCTGCTACTTCATTGTAAAAAGCATACTGTATGACCATTAGAATCACTAACCTGGATCGCAACCTGATTGAATCAGACCTGCAACGCCTTTTCACTCCCTATGGAGAGATCCATACCGTCCGCATCGATCGCGATCATTTGAACAACCGTTCGCACGGACGAGCCTTTATTGATATGCCGGTGCAGAAAGAAGCGCAGCAGGCCATCCTAAACCTCAACGGTGTGCTCCTGGGCGGCAAACATATAGAAGTCAGTAGTGTAGCCTACAGCTCAGAAAAGCGCAACTTCTACTCATAACCGTTAAACTGTAATTATTCCTTAAACCATTTTCATTAACATCTATAGGTGATATTTAGTATTACCTTTCTAAAAAGCAAACAACCCTGCTTTATCAAATCATCTGCCCTATGGCAAAAGTAACTTTCGACAATTCCAACAACCTGTTCTTTCAAACCTTGAAGCGCTCAGTAGATTCCTATTTCAAAGAGGCCGGCCTCAAAAAGACCGGCAACTGGAAACTCTATACCAAAACCCTTATCCTTGTGCCACTGGCAGTTGGCCTTTATGTTTCGCTGCTGGTTTTCCAAATGCCAGTGGGCCTGGCGTTGGTGTTATGTGCATTGCTGGGGCTGGCTATTTCCAGTATCGGATTCAACATTATGCATGATGCCTGCCACGGCAGCTACTCCAGCCGCAAATGGGTCAACGAACTGCTGGGTCTTTCGCTTAATGCCCTTGGTGGCAATGCCTTTTTCTGGAAGCAAAAGCACAATATCCTGCACCACACCTATACCAACATTGAAGGCGCCGACGACGATATCGCACAAAGCAAGTTGCTGCGCCAGAGTCCTACGCAAGAGTGGATGCCCATCCACCGATACCAGCACCTCTACCTGACAGTGGCTTACTCGCTGACCCTTTTTATGTGGGTAGGTGTACGGGACTTTACGAAATACTTTTCTAAAAGAATCCACAACACGCCGTTGCAACCAATGGACAGGAAGGAGCATATTACATTCTGGGCCAGTAAAGTGCTCTACCTCGTGTTTTATGTGCTGATCCCTATTCTTGTGGTAGGTCCTCTGGCCTGGCTCATCGGCTACGGCGTGATGGGCCTGGTAACAGGAGTCGTGCTGTCGTATGTCTTTCAGTTGGCCCATGCAGTGGAAGGGCCTGAGTTTGATTCGGTCGGTATGGACGACAAAATGATAGAAACGGAGTGGGCCGTACACCAGATAAAGACCACGGCCAACTTTGCCCCCCGCAACCGCATCATATCGTGGTTTGTGGGCGGATTGAACTTCCAGGTAGAACACCACCTTTTCCCCCGGATCAGCCATATTCACTACCCGGCACTTAGCCCTATCGTGCAGAAACACTGCCAGGAGTTTGGCTTGCCCTACCACTGCTTTCCTACCCTAAGCAAGGCCGTAACCTCGCACATACGTACCATGAAAAAGATGGGCCAGCGGCCCTGACCGGCGCTGCAGCTCCTTGGGAAGGTTCTGGCTAAACAACAACCTCTTGTTCCGATTCTTAATGATTAAATGATAAATATGCAAATAGAAGAAATCGAAAAGTTCCTGAAGAAAAACACTTCCGACCCCAGCTATGTTAAGATCTCTTTTAAGAAAAGGGAAGCCATTTACGGCTTGTTTGTAGCAGATAAGGATTATGTGCACCTGAAATCCAAAAACTTCTGGCGCATCGTTCCGCAAAGCCAGTTCTCGGCCTATAGCCAATCGAAGAATATCAACCTGGCCAAGATATTCTGCGGTGTTGAGTTTTCCAGGCTGACGCTGTATAAGGAAACCTTTGACCTATAATCTTCCCGTCTGCAATAAGCCTTCTTCTCAGACAAGGACATCACTGATGAATTGCGCTACAGCGCACGAAGAAGATCCTTCAGGCACCCCAGGCGAGCCCTGTAAGTTATAAACCCCAGGACTAACCGCCTATAAAATATCGTCGATGGCTATACTGTCCAGATAAGGTGCCAGCGCTGCAGTGCCGGTAAAAGCCTGGTACTCTTCAATGGCCTTGGTGACCTCATTACAATGTATTTCTACATATAAGGATTCGAGCTGAAAGAGAAAGACGGTTCCCTCACCTGCTCCCCGTTTACCAATGAGTATCCCTAACTGCATGACTAGGGATTTCTTTCCCGATGCACTTAACATGATAAAATCTGATAGATTCATGCTGCTCGTTTAAAGATGTTCTTATCTGCACTCCGCCAGCTTTGCTGACCCTGGTAAACAACTGACCAGCCAGGAACAGGGTCTCACACATACGCAACCTGAAGAATGGAGAGAGTTAGTAAGTTAAATATGGCTGGCGACGTAATAAGGCCTGAAATAAAACTAATAAACCGTAACTCCGGTTGCAGACCGGAAGCGATCCAGGATATAGTCTTCCAGTTGCCGGCGGAATACAGGGTTGTTCTGCGAAGACGCAAACAAAGCTTCGAGATTGCTCACCGGCATCGACCTGGAGGTGATCAGCTCCGCCAGAACAGGGTTAGCCTGCACCCATTCCGCTTCCAGGCTATTGTCTTTGACAAAGGAAACCAACATAACAGAACTCCGCGTGCCGGGTGATTTTGCCATGGACGTGATAATTACATCCAGGTCATCCATGAGGGCGGGAAAATAAAAAGGGTCAAAATGGTCTGCCTCTTTAACCAGGTATTTGGAATAAATCATAACCAACTCTTTAAGGATTGAAAATGGAAAGCCAGGAGGGAAGAAGGAATTACGGAAGAAAGAAACTCCTTTTCCATACTTGTTCCTTGAAGGTACCGGGACTAAATCATAACCGGGGGTTTATTTAGCGCGCTGGTTTGACAATCCGGCCCTAAGGGCTTGTGAAGCCGGCCGGGTGAAGCACAGCAAGCGCCTGCGGCAATTATCTGACAAAGCCTTACATAGTTTCTTATCCACTATAGCGCCACAGGATCAGGCATATTGTTCTTCTATGGCCTCACTCAACGACTCTTCCATGTTTTTGATCCATGCCGGCACCTGCTGCCAGATGTACCATTCGCCGTCATCATCACAGATCATTCTGAAGCTATGACTTTCCACCGTAATCAGGAACACATCATCACCCCGCTCCTGAATGGATTTGAAGTTAAATACTATATTGTCTATTGTCTTTTTGAAATCGTTCATGGTAATAAGTACTGTTATTGAATTAATGAGTCCGTGTTTCGATAATGGCAGCTGCCCGTGCAAACTCTATGTCGTAGAGCCAGCGCAAAGAACCTGGTGTCAGGCTCCAGTCGCCCCTGTTATTCTTCTTCATACTAAAGGATACCGGCTTTTTCCGCTCATCTACAGTGGTAATAAAAGACTTGACGCCTTCCCTATTTTTCATCCTGGTGAAGTGGAAGCACCTGCTTTCAGCACCCACCATGATGTTCCTGTTAAATCGCTCCATTGGTTTGTTTATAATACACTTACACCATGGCGGATCTTCCGTTAAAGCCATCTGGCCTAATAATGAACTAGTGGTTACCAGGCAAAGAAGAAAACAGAATAAACTGATGGGAGAAGTAGAACTGAACTGGTCAATCTGACTATTACTTCCGTGCAAAGCTGACAGAGGCCGGGTAAAGATAGACTTTATTACGGATTTTCTACAGGGAATAAATGCATGGAGCGGCTTTCGGTGCATTCCCAGTACTCAGGTGCACATCATTTCTTTTCTTTCTATTATCTATTCCCCCTTTAGGCTATCGGCCGCCCTGGAACCGTCAATTCGCGTGACTAATCCACTTAAAGCTCAGCCATGACTTCCAGATAGGGCAATAGAATCCTCAACAGCCACCAGTGAAAACGCCCCAAAAGCACAATAAGACTTTTAGACTGCGGATACCCGTAGGCGTATTGGACAAATAGGGCAACAGAATCCTCAACAGTAGCAGTTTAACTGCCCCGCCTGAACGTTTGGATTATTGGTACGGTTCTTTGATTATACCAGTGAAATAGATTTTTAAACCCGAAAAATTATTTGTTATGTTACGTTGGACAGTAATTTTCCTCGTGGTCGCTATTATAGCTGCCATATTTGGATTTGGTGGTGTTGCCGCAGGTGCAGCTTCAATTGCTAAAATCCTATTCTTTATCTTCCTGGTATTGTTTGTATTGTCTCTGATCGCGGGTGGTACCCGTCGCAGAACGCTATAACCGGGATTTAGAAAAAAACTTCAATACAAGGTATAGTTCCAACGAACTATACCTTTTTCTGTGCGCCCTGCATCAACGAAAGCTCCTCCCTACGGCAAAACGGGCCCGCCAGGGCATACTCCCTTAGCCAGAGTTGCTCCTCACGCGCCAGGGCCGCATCAAACGTGGAAGCGGCATAGCGCTCAATAATACCGAGGCATTCCTTCTGCAAATTAGCGTCTGGCTGTCCGTACTCCAACACAAAGTGGGCAGCCCATAGATCGGCGAGGTATTTGGTTTCCGACAAGTAGGCACGAAAGGCCTCTCTCCTGCCCTCCCTGAAATAGGTTTTGGCAATCGCCACGGCCTCGTTAAACCCACCGGTCTTCCGGGCTCCTTGGTCGGAGGGACGAATATCATTGAAGTAGTTGGTGCGGCAGGCCACCATAAAGGATGCCCTTTTTCCAGGCTCGACAACAGTCATAGTTTTCAGGTTTAGGATATACCCCGACTCTAAAGAGTTTCTACCAGCAGAAAGCGCCTATAGAGTAAGATGGTTCTTCAATATGGACAAAACTCCGGGAAGATCGCAGAGGATAACGAACTAAGTGGCCGCAGTAGAGGAATCACCTTACCCCGCTCCCCCACTTTTTACTTAGAAAAGGGATCGCGCAAGGTGGATAAAAAAATACAGGAACAACTATGATGGACTATTACATCAATTTGCAGGGTGCGGCGAAGATAAAGTGTATGGCCAGCCAATGACTCGTATCTCCCTGTAATTCTTTTTAGTGAATAGCGATTACCATGCGTGGAGTAGCACACCGGTGTATTTTATAAGAAAGTACCCCGCCATCATTCCAAAATAAAAACCCCCAACTGTATTCGTCTACACCCTTGCAGCTTGTGGCTTTCAGCTTGCAGCTTTCTTCTTTCCCCTTATGTTATTATTCTCCCAATACGCCACCCTCCTGCGGCCGACTCAACTATTAAGCCTATCTTTACGAAGTCAATTTGAGCCTCGCATTAGTATAATAATTAGTCTGCCAGTTTATCTGCCTTTTTAGTTTCTTACTTGTTGCCTACTCAGATATTTTAACCTATTTCAATTTTCAAGTATGAACATTTACGTTTCCAATTTAAGCTTCAACGTACAGGATGAAGATTTAAGAGAATTCTTTGCTCCTTATGGAGAAGTTACCTCTGCCAAAGTAATCAGCGACAAGTTTACCGGCCAGTCCCGCGGATTTGCCTTCGTAGAAATGTCGGATGACACGGCTGCCCGCAAGGCCATTGCCGAACTGGACCAGGCCACCGTGGAAGGCCGCACCATCAAAGTAATGGAAGCCCGCCCCAAAGAAGACCGCTCCGATAAAAGCTTTAGCCCTT
>DASWYM010000618.1:0-4301 GCA_036404975.1 Chitinophagaceae bacterium | reverse complement strand
CGGCCAGCGGTCTTTTCATTGAAGTAGGTCCGCAGGCAGGTTTCCTGCTCAAAGCTCAGGAAGAACAATCCAATGCTAAAGTGGATCTGAAGGATAGGGACCTGGTACGCACTACCGACTTTGGTGCTGCTGCCGGTATCGGTTACCTGTCACGCGTAGGCCTGGGTTTGAATGCCCGCTATGTGCATGGCTTCTCTAATGTATTCAACAGCGACAACGCTCCTTCCGGTACAGAAGACAGGGAGATCAGCAATCGGGGTGTACAGATTGGTCTGGTTTATCATTTTGGTGCCCACAAATAATATTATCCCTAAAAAACAACGATTAGGCCGGTACACACCGGCCTTTTTCATTTTCTGCCAGGGAACAATAGGGAATGACCTATTTTTATTCAAAATTTCGCGTTCTTGAAGTCTTTATTATCCCAGCAGCACATCACCCTTACGATAAAACGACTGGCCAACCAGCTCCTCGAAAGCCCGGTTTCTTTTGACCAGACGGCTATTATTGGTATTCAGCCCCGGGGAATTTTTTTCTCTGATCGTATTGTTGAGGAAATCAGGAGGGAAGTACCGGGAGCCCAACTTCACTACGGTAAGCTGGACATCACCTTTTACCGCGATGACGTGCGCAGCGAGATTCGCGTGGCCAACGACACGGATATTCCTTTTTCCATCGAAGGCAAGAGGGTGGTGCTGATCGATGATGTGTTATACACCGGCCGCACCATCAGGGCAGCCATGGATGCGCTGATGGATTTTGGGCGCCCGGCAAAGGTGGAACTTCTGGTACTGATTGAGCGCCGCTACAGCCGCCAGTTGCCCATCCAACCCGATTATGTGGGCAAGTCGATTGACTCTATTGTGTCGCAAAAGGTGAAGGTGCTCTGGAAGGAGCGGGATGGGGAAGACGAGGTGATCCTGCTGGATTAATTCTTTTGTGATAGACCTGATTGGTTACGGTTCTGCTTGAAACCTGTTTTCTATTATCTTTGACCTTTAATGGCGCTTTCTACCAAACACCTTTTAGGTATAAAGGATCTTATTCCCGCAGATATTTCACTGATTCTGCAAACTGCCCAGCAGTTTAAAGAAGTTCTTCAACGCCCCATTAAAAAGGTTCCTTCGCTACGGGATGTGACCATCGTCAACCTCTTTTACGAGAATTCCACCCGCACCCGGATCTCTTTTGAACTGGCGGAAAAGCGGCTGTCGGCCGACACCATCAATTTCAGTGCTTCGGGATCATCGGTATCCAAAGGAGAGACCCTGCTGGATACGGTCAACAATATCCTGTCGATGAAAGTTGATATGGTGGTGATGCGCCACAGTGCCAGCGGGGCACCGCATTTCCTGGCGCAGCATATACCCGCAGCCATCATTAATGCCGGTGACGGGATCAATGAGCACCCCACGCAGGCCCTGCTCGACGCCCTTTCCATACAGGAAGCCCTGGGCCGCCTGGAAGGAGTGAAGGTGGCGCTGATCGGTGATATCATGCACAGCCGGGTAGCGCAGAGCAATATTTACCTCCTGAAAAAGATGGGGGCTGAGGTTACGGTGTGTGGTCCGCCCACCCTGATCCCCAAATATATCCGGGAGGCCCTGGATGTGCGGGTCGAATACAGCCTCCAGAAGACGCTCGAATGGTGCGATGTGGCCAATGTGCTGCGTATTCAGCTGGAGCGCCAGAATCAGGTGTTATTTTCGTCCCTGCGCGAATATAACCTGGTGTATGGCATCAGCCGGCGCGTACTGGACAGCCTGCCCAAAAGGATCACCATCATGCACCCGGGACCCATCAACAGGGGCGTGGAACTGGACAGCGATGTGGCCGACAGCGACCAGTCCATCATCCTGCAGCAGGTGGAAAACGGGGTAGCCGTACGGATGGCGGTCCTGTATTTACTATCGCAGCGCTCAAACATCAGCCAACAATAGCTTATTCATGCAGCGTATCTGTTTATTTCCCGGAACTTTTGACCCTGTCACTTTTGGTCATATCGATATAGTGCAAAGAGCCCTGCCGCTTTTTGACAAATTATATATAGGCATTGGCGTGAATGCCAATAAGGAGCCCATGTTCCCGGCCGAACAGCGAAGCGGCTGGTTTACCGAGATCTTCAAAGATGAGCCCAAAGTGGATGTGATCATTTACGAAGGCCTGACCGTGGAATGCTGTAAGAAGATCCAGGCGAACTATATCCTGCGCGGCATCCGCTACGTAAGCGATTTCGAGTACGAGAAGGCTATAGCCGACATGAACCGCAGCCTGGATGGCCAGGTGGAGACGATCTTCCTAACCTGCCTGCCCCAGTATACCTCGGTAGCTTCCACGCTGGTGCGCGATGTGATCCGCAACGGGGGCGACGCCACCCAGTTTGTGCCTGCCATCGTGTTGAAGACCGTCCAGAAGCGCTAAGCTCTTTTGGAGGCTTTCAGGGTTTCCGTACCTGCTTTTGCTACTTCTACTATGGTGGGATAGGTATTGTCGAGATAAGGTGCCAGGTTGCCGGTCTTTACCCATTCGCATTTTTCGATGTCCTCCTCTTCCTGGGGAGTGAAAGGCTGTGCTGTGTCAGCCTCCATGAGGTACCAGTATGTTTCTTTTAGGATGAAGCGTTCCCGTTCATGGTACGTATGATAGGTGACCGTCAGCAGGTCTCCGGTCCTGAGGCCCGATACCCCGGTTTCTTCTTCCACTTCCCGGGTCGCACAGGTGGCCAGGTCTTCGCCTTTATCCAGCTTACCCTTGGGGAGGTCCCATTTGCCCCGCCGGAAAATGAGCAGTACCTGCTCGCCTTGTACATGTACGAACCCGCCGGCAGCCTGCACTACCGTCATGTGTTCTTTGATGGCATTAAGTACTTCTTCCTCGTTAGCATGCAAAAACACCCCTGCATTGATCTCCGGCCGCTCCATTTCCTCGATAATGGTTTTTACCGCGTTGGTGCTGAACTCGTCGAGTAAAATGGTGGTGCCGCGATGAAGGTAATCGTCGATGGTAGGGGTGATCTCGCTGCAAATAAAGAGGGGTTTGTAGTTGAAATAGATTTTTTGCATCATACAAAGGTAGTTTTCTGTGCTGTTTGTTTCAATACCTTCGCGGCATGACTGATGCATCTATAACCGCGGATAAATTGCTGCAGATCGAGGCTATAAAGTTGAGACCGGAGCAGCCCTACACCTGGGCGAGCGGCTGGAAAAGCCCTATATATTGTGATAACAGGAGGGTTTTATCGTTCCCCTACATACGTGAATTTATAAAAAGCGAATTGTGTAATACCGTGTTTGAGAAGTTCCCGGAGGCTTACCTGGTGGCGGGCGTGGCTACCGCAGGCATAGCCTGGGGGGCGATGGTGGCCGACCAACTTAAGCTGCCGTTTATTTATGTGCGTCCGAAACCTAAGGAGCACGGGCTGGGAAACCAGATCGAAGGCTTTTATACCCCCGGCCAGAAGGTAGTGGTGGTGGAAGACTTGGTTTCGACCGGTAAAAGCAGTCTCCAGGTGGTGGAGGTGCTCAAGGCCAGTGGGCTGGAGGTGATCGGGATGGTGTCCATCTTCAACTACCGGTTTGATGTGGCCTCAGAAGCCTTTCAGCAGGCTGGCGTTGCCCTTTATTCCCTGACCGACTACCCGGCACTGCTGGAGGCTGCCAAGGGTAAAGGGATCGTGGCAGAAGAGCAGCAGGAGGTTTTGTTAAAATGGCGCCAGGACCCGGCTAACTGGACGGGAGTTGTTTAAATTCGTTACCAAATCTGCCTAATATGAAGAAAATCCTTCTTTCCACCCTGGCGGCTATAACGCTGTCGACGGCTGCTTCGGCCCAGGTTAAGGCTGTAGAGACAGCTAAAATCAGTACGCCTACCGTTCAATGCAATATGTGCAAGAATAAAATTGAGACCTACCTGAAGCGCTACGATGGGGTACAAACCATCAACGTGAACGTCAAGAAAAAGGAAACAACTGTAAAATACCTGACGGACCGCATCAACGAAGAAGAGATCAAAACGGCTATCGCCAATGCCGGTTATGATGCTGCTGAGATCCCCGCCAACGAAGATTCTTACAAAAGGCTGCCCAAGTGCTGTAAGAAACCGGAGGACGGTGGCGGCATGAAAAAGCAATAGCCTCTAATTTTTTATAGTCTCTAAGCTATTTTACTGACTCCCCAATCCAGCTCCGGCTGGATTTTTTATTAGGTTCATGTCGAGCAGGTGACGGCCCTTATAATCGATGTCCTTAGTTACAAACACCCCCGCTTTGCCAATTCGCACCGAACCGTCTGCCCGGACCATTA
>DASWYM010000617.1:0-14466 GCA_036404975.1 Chitinophagaceae bacterium | reverse complement strand
TTGGCGCTCCGGTAAGGGTGGATTTGTATTCAGAGATCGTGGCATTGATACGCTCATCCGGCGACTGATCAAAAGCCGTATCCTCCTCTTTCTTACAGGAAACAAAAGCCACCAGGAATACCACCAGGAAGAAGAGCGGATTGCGTGTATTTTGAAAAGAACACATGTCAGGTAGTTGTTTAAGGTGCTATTTGATTAAACTTTCAACGGCAGTTCTGGTCCGGGCCTGCAGGCTGTAGAAGTCCACCTTCCATACGGTCCTGAAGTATTCCACTACGTAGTCCTCCTTCTGCCGCAGGCGGCTTTTGGCCTCTTCGGCCGTAGTGCCGTTAGGGCTGGTGCCGCTGATGCTGTTCACAATACGGTCGAAGCCTTCCTCTCCTTCGGTGAGCATGGTCGCCACCATTTCCACGAAGTCTTCATCCGGCCCGGAAATGGAATAAGGCGTAATAAAACCATCCTGCAGGGCCGCGCGGTCGCTCACATTGTTCCAGTTGGTGGTGTAAAGCCCCACGTTGATGCGCTTGTAGTCGAGGGGGTACATGACAGTCTGGTGAAGGATGTGGCCGAACTCGTGGTGGATGGTATGAAACACTTCCTTGATCAGCGTGGAATCCGATGGCTTGTAGCCGGGCATGTCCTTCGTCTTGAAGTAATTCAGCTGGTAGAGCACCACCTTGCGCCCCCCTTCGGCTGTACCCAGGGTGGTGGTCCCGTCGGGGTTATAGGAGCCGCTGCCCTGGAGGATAAAGAACTTAGGTGTATACTTTTTTACAAACAGGGAGCCGGCCTCGGCTTCGTACACATCGATCCAGGCCTTTTTAATGGCACTCAACACCGGGATCACCTGTTCCTCCCGTATCGGCACTACGGTTTTATTCAGGTCGATCTCCGATTGGTCCCACTTGTATTTGACGGCTATGTTGTAGGGGGTGGTCAGGTTATCGAAGATCCATTTATCAATAGGGCCCTCGGTCCAGGTGTCGCCGCCTAGGCCGGAAATATCATCCAGTTCCAGTGCGTCTTCTTTCTTGCAGGAAGCGATAAGGGCTGCCAGCAAAACAATCAGGCTATATTTTAATGTTGTCATATTCATGGTTTGAACCTCTCTAAATAAGTTTTAACGGGGGTTTTGAGTTACACCGGAAAGCGTGGCCGATTCGGGGATCTGGAACACCCGGCGCGGGTCGCTGGCTCCCAGGGTCATGGTACCGGCAGGGATCACGGTGTTATGGGTAACGGGGATTTTATAACGCAGTACATCGAACCACCTCATTCCCTCCTGCACGTATTCGGCCCGCTTGAAATCCAGGATGGTCAGGATAAGGCCCGTTTGCAGGTTGGGAGCGCCGTAAAAGCTCCCGATCTTAGCCGCAGTGATGTTGTGGGCAGACGGGTCATAATTCACGATCCGCGTGCTGGCGTAGGTATTCAGGTCGGCCAGGGCGGCAGCCGTATTATTCAGGTAGGCATAAGCTTCGGCCCTGTTGAACAGCACTTCCTCAGTGGTAAGCGCCGGCACCATCACGTAGGGCAGGCCGATCTCGGCGTTCACCGAAGCCCTTACAAAATATTCGTTGATCTTGGGCAACAGGTAATTGTTGGTGCCCGCCGTATAGGTCTGGAACTCGAAGGCCCAGCGCCCCCCGGTGACATTAGGCCCCAGGATCTCGTCCTGCAGGGTGGCATCCAGCCCGTAGCGTACGCGGTAGTAGTTGCGCCCCCACAGCGAGCCGGTCTCGATGAGCAGCAGGTTGGCGGGCTCGGTGGCCTTGGCATACACTGCGTATAGCTCGTTATAGGTCATGGTTCGGTAGGTAGTGTTCCAGGGGCGAAGAACCGCCGCCACATTGCTGGAGGGCAGGGCCGCATTGGCATACTGGATCACCTTGTTATAATCTTTCTTAAAGAGGTAGAAACGGGCGGCAAACGCATTGGCGGCAGCGCGGTTGAAATGATAGCGGGGCACATTGTACTCCTCGTCCCTGATCAGCGGCAAGCCTTCGAGCAGGTCCTTTTCGATCATTTCATACACATAGGCCACGGTCCTGCGCTCATAGTTCTTGAACACCACGTTCTCCACCTCGGTCACATAAGGAATGCCCGCATCGGAAGCGGCCGTTGCCGGATCGTAGAATTTGGCAAAGAAGTTCACCAGCATAAAGTGGGCATAGGCCCTGGCCAGCAGCGCCTCCCCTTTCTGAGGTGAGTAGTTCTGTGGGTCAGGCGCCTCGTTGCAGGCCTGCAGGGCAATATTGGCCGTTGCGATAGCCTTGTAGCAGGCATCCCAGTAGAACTCCGGTGAATCCTGCTCGTTTTCCTTGGTGTCCTCGAAGAAATAGGGATCACGGTTGGTCAGCTCGATGGCCCCCGATCCTTTATCGGCCGCATTGTCGGAAATAGATTCGGTAAAGCTCATGTAATTGGCCTGGGGATAGGCACTGGTCAGCAACTGCGCCACCTTCTCGGGTGTATTCAGCCTGGCGCGGTTGTCGGGTTCCTGTTCCAGGTATTTATTACACCCGGCGGCCGTTACCAAAAAAGCACAGAATATATAGAAAGATACTTTTTTCATGCACTGCATTTTATAATCCAACTTTCAGTGAGAGGGTAAACTGTTTTTGTATCGGCATGGCCACGCCCCCGGCATTGAAGAACTCGGGGTCTTGTCCTTTCAGTTTGGCATCCGAATAGATCAACCAGGGGTTGATGGCAGACGCCGTTACCGCCAGGGAGTTGAAACCGATATTCTGCAGGGCGGCACGGCCCAGCTGGTAGGTGAGCGATACGGTTTTGAGCCGCACAAAGTCGCCACTGGCTACCCGGGCAGTGGAATAATTATAGTTGTTGTACGCATAGGTGCCGCTCAACAGGTAAGCCGTCCAGGCATCGAGGATGGCCGGCTGCACGCCCGGCACCACGTCGTCGCCCGGCTGCATCCAGCGATCGTAGAATTCCTTCGGCATGGCATCGTAATCGGAATAAGTGTTCTTGAAAGCCGGGTAGAGCCTGATCTTATTTCCTGCCTGGTAGGTGATAAATACATTCAGCGACAAATTGCGGTAATTGAAGGTATTGGAAAAGCCTCCATTGTACCTGGGATCCACGGGGCCTTCGAACACCAGGTACTGTACCGTTTCGTCCTGCAGGTATACGGTGGAGCCGATGGTATCCTTCTCGTTGATGAACAAGGGACTCCCATTGCCCCGGACCAGCCCCCGGTAATCGATCGAGAACAGGCTGTTCACCGGGTAGCCTTCGCGGTTACCGCCCTCCGCGCGCACCAGGTCGAAGATGATAGGCCGGTTCTTTGCGTTGGTGATCTTCGTGGTGTTGTAGCCAAAGGTCAGGTTGGTTCTCCAGCCCCAGTCGGGTTTTTTGATGACCGTCCCTCCCACCAGCAGTTCAGCACCACGGGATTCCATATCGGCATAGTTGGCTACCTTGTCCTTCTCGCCGCCAATGCCGGAGGTGCGAATAATGCTGATCAGGTCGAAGCTGTTGCGCTGGTACACGTCCATGCTAAAATTAATGCGGTTATCCAGCAGCCCCCCATCCAGCCCGATGTTGGCCGTATAGTTCTTCTCCCAGGTGATATCCGAATTCTCCAGGTTGATCAGCCGGATCACCGATTCGGTTTCAGTGGCATAAGGCCGGTTCGTGTTCATATTGCGCAGGACCATGTTGGAATTGGTGGCCGGTCCCATGCTGGCAGTGAGTCCGTAGCTCGCGCGCAGCTTCAGGTAATCGATCTTGTTCAGGTTTTGCATAAACCCTTCCTCCGTGACATTCCAGGCACCGCCAATACTCCAGGTGGGCAGCCAGCGGGCTGTCTTCGAAGCTCCTAATTGGTTGGAGCCATCGTAGCGCACGGTGCCGTACAGGTTGTAGCGCTTGTCAAAAGTGTATTGCCCGTTCAGGTAAAAAGCGGCAAAGCGGTCATAAGTCTTTGTCATTTCATAATACGGGAAATTGCTTTCGATGGTTTGCTTCAGGATCCGGTAATCCACAAACGGTATTCCCCCGTTGTCGTACTGGTATCCATAACCCGTATTGGAAAAGTTCTGGCGATCGGCATACTTCACCTGCTGGCCGGCCAGCACAGCAATGTCGTGTTTAGTGCCGATAGTACTGTTGTAATTGATACTGTTACGAATATCGTAGCTGGTGAGCCCGTTCTCGATGCGGTTGTAAAAACCACCGTAGGGCAATACAACCTCCGGCAGCGACTCGGGATTATCGGGATCCCGGTACAGGTACTTATTCCGCTGCCGGATGGTCTGGTTGTCGGCCGCCCGGTAGGCGTTGGCCATATTGGCGTTCTCGGTGATCTCGTGCTCGCGCGAGGATTTCACATAACGCAGGGCGCCGATAAACTCGTAGCGGAAGTTCCGGGCAAAGCGGTAGTTCAGTTCACCCTGCAACTTCAGGTCGGCCACGTTCAGCTTCATCCGGTTGTTCTCCAGTTCGGTCAGGATATTAAAGGGCGCAAAGTTCCTGCGGAAATATTCCCGGTTGCCCTGGTCATCAAAGGCCGTGATGGCCCGGCTGGTATTCAGGGCGTAACTGAAGGGGTTAATGTCAAAATCGCGGTCGTACTGTCCCGACACGGGATTGCTTTGCCGGCTGAGGGCCCCGGGGGCTTCCTGCTGGCGCACGGACCCAACGGTCTGAAAGCCTGCATTCAGCTTATCAGAAAAGCGGTAGTTGTTACGGAAGTTGAGGGTGTAGCGTTTCACGTTGTCGGCAATCGTCCAGCCGTTATCATGATAAAAAGAGGTCGAAAAGAACGACTGCGACCGGTCGGTACCTGCCGAAAGGCTCAGCGAATGTTCCTGGATCAGCGAATTGCGGAACAGGATATCAAACCAGTCGGTATTTTCCATGGCGTACTTTTCCAGGAAAGCCCTCCTGGCCTGGGGGGTGTTCTGCAGCGGAAAGTTGCCGTTGTCGTCGGCATTCAGCATATCGTACATTTTCCCATACACCCCGTTATTGGCCTGGCTGAGGATGTCGGAGTTCAAAAGTCCCTTACGCTCCAGTTCGCCCCATACCGACATCTGCTGGGCCGAGTTCATAATGTTGTACTCGGTATAATCAGGTTTCAGCTGGGTGCTGAAGTTGCCGGAATAATTCACCTGCGGCTTGCCGGCGCGTCCTCTCTTCGTGGTGATCACCACCACGCCGTTCATCGCCCGGGCACCGTAGAGGGCCGTAGCCGCCGCATCTTTCAGGATGTCGAACGTCTCGATATCGTTAGGATTGATACCCGCCACCGACGAACCCAGCAAAGTGGTGGGGTCGCCGCTGGACAACTGGTCGTTGGAAATATTGATGATGTCTTCGAGCACTACGCCATCCACTACCCACAGGGGTTTGTTTTCGCCATTGATGGAGGTGGCGCCCCGTATGCGCACTTTGGGGGCACTGCCAAAGGTGCTGGACACGTTTTGCACCGACACCCCTGCTGCACGGCCTTCCAGCATCCGGCTCACATCGGCAATGCCTTCGATCTTTACGTCCTCCGCTTTCAGCGAAATGGCAGAGCCGGTAAAGTTCTTCCGGCTGATGCGCTGAAAGCCGGTGACCACCACATCGCCCAGCAGCCCCGCCTCGGCCTGCAGCGTTATATCCACAGTGGTCTGTCCTCGGCCTAAGACAACTTCCCGGCTTTCATACCCCACATTACTGATCTCCAGGGTGGCATTGGCGGGCACCCCTCTTAAGACAAACTCCCCGGCCGCATTGGTGGACGTTCCGTTTTGTGTCCCCCGCACACTAATGGTTACCCCCGGCAGAGGCGCACCGGTACTATCGGTAATCCTGCCCCGGATGGTGGTATCAGCAACCCAGTAGTCCGGCGCAAAAAAGCGGGCATCCGAAGCGGTCTTCTCCCCTTCCGGCAGAAGGAAAGGATTTTTCACAGCACCTTCTCCTTCAGAGCCCGTCATCAAGATTTTTCCGGACTCTTTATACCCCTCATTAGCCAGCGACAGCAAATGAAAGTGGAGTAAAGAGACAATCAGGATACACCGGACCAATAAATCCGGACGGGTTGTTGCAACAATCTGTTTCTGTAGCTTATGTAGTAACCTCATAACAGCAGTTTCCATTTATTAAATCGATCAGGAAGTATATTAATTTAATTGTGGTTTTTTAGAGGAATTATTACAGGGCCGGGCAAAAGCCCGTATTAATGGCTTTATTAGGGCATTGATGAAACAGGGGGCAGGATCATTCTCATTTTATGCAGACTGGTTTAAATTATATTAATGTGTTCCTTTAATCATAACGACTCAAATTACAGCCATAAAACAAGCAGACTTCAACCTCAGGCTAAGACAAATCAGGCAATAAGCAGTGTTTAACTAATATACCATAAATTTTTAAAAGCCGCTACGTCTTTTTTACTATTTCCTTGCTTCATTAAACGCAGTGGTCCCCAAGCCACCGGGTGGCAACAAACGAAAAGCCTCGGTGACCAGTTTCCTTGTCAACGCCAAAAGCTGCCCGCCGGGGAAGTCAATAAGGGTTTAGGGAGGTGAGCGACCAAAGACCTTCACCCTCTTGCGCCAACTTATTTGGTTGAGCCTTTGCACGGCACCCCTTTATACCGGCACAGGATCCGCTATAAAGAATAAGCCCAATGACCGGCAAGCTTTCGGACCGTCACCATAAACAACAGCAAGCATGCCTTACTGCCTGTCATCACAGCCTGGAGTGACAGCTTCGTGTTCGCCTGATTGACTGTAGTTGCATACAATAGCACTATCGGCCTTCTGTTCATTTCCCCTTCTGATTTTTCCGGCGATTGTACGGCAAAGGCAGGTTTTTTTATAACCTTGCAGGGAATAATCAAACCAGCGCAGGAAATGAAAGCATTTTTAGGAACAGGCTTGCTGGGCTCCAACTTTGTCCGGGCCCTGCTGCAGAAAGGAGAAGAAGTACAGGTATGGAACCGCACCGCATCAAAAGCAACCGACCTCCAACAATACGGCGCAAAGGCCTTCCCTACACCGGCCAAAGCGGTGAAGGGCGCCGCTATCATTCACCTCACCCTGAAAGACGACGCAGCGGTGAACGAAGTACTGGAGGCCGCCCTTCCCGGTCTTGCTCCCGGAGCCATCATCATCGATCATACCACCACATCCAAAGAGGGTGCTGTGGAGCGGACGCAGGTGTGGAAGGATAAAGGATTTGTATACCAGCACGCCCCGGTGTTTATGGGCCCTGCCAATGCCCTGGAGAGTACCGGCTTTATGCTGCTGTCGGGCGACCCGGAACTCATACGCCGGGTAGAGCCCGAACTGGCAAAGATGACCGGCAAGGTGCTCCACTTTGGCGAAGAAGTGGGCAAGGCGGCCGCTATGAAGTTGCTGGGAAACGCCTTCCTGGTTTGCTTTACGGCCGGTATCCGCGAAACGCTGTCGCTGGCAAGAGCCCTGGACACGCCGGTTGCCGACCTGTTCAAATTATTCGAACACTGGAACCCGGGAGCCTTGTTGACTACGAGGCTGAAAAGGATGACGACGGGTGACCACAGCAACCCTTCGTGGGAACTGAACATGGCGCGAAAAGATACCGGGCTCTTCCTCGATGCGGCGGAACGGGCACAAACCGAACTGCTCCTGTTGCCGGCCATTGCCACCCTGATGGATCAGTGGATCGAAAAAGACTATGGCGGCAACGACTGGACCGTCATCGCCAGCGATGTGGTCCCTGAATAACAGAACATTCCTTTTCCATTAGAGCATCAGGGTGTCCTTGCCAAACTCGAACTGCATGTCGTTGAGCTTGCGGTAGAGGCCGTTGCTTTGCATCAGCTCTTCGTGCGTACCGGTTTCCATGACCACGCCCTTATCGATGACCACGATCTTACCGGCTTTACGGATGGTGGAAAGGCGGTGGGCGATCACAAACGAGGTGCGGCCCTTCATCAGGTTTTCGAGGGCTTCCTGCACCAGCTGCTCGCTTTCACTGTCGAGGGAGGAGGTCGCTTCATCCAGGATGAGGATGGCCGGGTCTTTCAGGATAGCCCGCGCAATGGCGATCCGTTGCCGCTGTCCCCCGCTCAGTTTGATGCCCCGCTCACCCACCACCGTATCATAGCTCTCCGGGAAACGGTGGATGAACTCGTGGGCATTGGCGTTCATGGCCGCCGCTACGATCTCTTCCTCCGTGGCGACAGGCTTTCCATAGGCGATGTTCTCCCTGATGGTGCCACCAAAGAGAATCACCTCCTGCGGCACAAAAGCCATCTGCCCGCGCAGCTGGGTGAGCGGGAAAGAGGCAGCCGGGCGTCCGTCGAACAGGATAGCTCCCCCGTCGGGTTCGTAGAACCGGAGCAGCAGGGAGGCCAGCGTGCTCTTGCCGGCGCCGCTGGGGCCTACGAGTGCAATCTGCTCGCCATGGCCGGCATGCAGGGAGATGCTTTTGAGCACATCGATATCCCGGCGGCCGGGGTAACGGAACGACACCCGGTCAAACTGGACTTCGCCCTTTAAACGGTATTCTGGTGCCACCTGCACCGGCCCCGTCTCCACCGCCTCGCCTTCGGTGCGCAGGATCTCGCGGATGCTCTGGGTGGCGCCAAGGGTCTTTTGCAGCTGCGAGAACATATCGGCAAAGCCGGCAAAGGTGCCGCCGACCAGCATTGAAAAGATCACGAACATAGTGAGCGAGCCGATAGTGAGCTGGCCGGACTGGATCATAGTAGCGCCGTACCACATCACAAAGGCGATGGCGCCAAAGACGCTGAAGATCATGAACGACACAAAAGCACCCCGGTAGCGGGCATTCGAAATGGCGGTATCCACCACGCCCCGGATGCTTTTTACGTAGCGGCTGATCTCGTAGAACTCGCTGGTAAACGCCTTCACCATGGAGATGCCGCTGAAGGTTTCCTGAACGATGGTGCCGCTTTCGGCCAACTGGTCCTGCACCTTTCGCGACATTTTACGGATGCGGTAGCCAAACACCACGGCCAGCACGGCGATGATGGGCACCACGGCCAGCATGATCAGGGCCAGGCGGGTGCTGATCCAGAAGATAAACAGGAGGCCGATGGCGAGCGTGAAGATGCCGCGCAGGAATTCGGCCAGGGTAAAGGAAAGCGCATCCTGTATCTGCGAGAGATCGGAGGAAAGGCGGTTGCTCAACTCCCCTACCCGCTTTTCGGTAAAGAAGGGCATGGGCATGCTGAGCAGCTTACTGTATACGTCTTTGCGCATGTCGGCCAGCGATTTCTCGCCCACCTCGGTGAGCAGGTACACCCGCATAAACGAAAACACCGTTTGTATCGAGAGCTGCGCAAAGATCAGCAGCAGGGTGGTATTCAGGCTCCAGTGTACGTCTTTGAGCCCCTCGCCCAGCGGAGAGCTGGTGATCCCGCCACCCGGCAGGGTGGTTCCCGGCGCGGCGGCATCGATCATCTTGCCGAGGAAGAACGGGAACAGGCTGGTGGTAAAGGCCGACAGCACGATAAACACCAGGCTGAGGATAAACCGGCCCCGGTAAGGTTTGAGGTACACAAACAGCCCCAGCACCTCGCGCAGGCTTTCCCGGGAGAGCTTAACCTTTGGCCGCTCCTCCTTGCCCACCCCTTTGATCTCCTGTTTTTCTTCTGCCATACTTCCATGCATTAAGCTGCAAAGATCGGGGCAGCGTAGTGATTAGAGGCAGAATAAACGCGGCCCATCAGGGACAGAAATCATAAACGCAACCTTTGTATAGAAGAAAGACCATATCCTCGTTCCGAACTGGCAAAGGTGATCAGCTCTATACTTCCGGGTAATACTGAAGACTCTTGACATTTAACGTATCTGTCCCTTCCCCCTGACGATCCACTTCTCGGTCACGAGCTTCTCGAGGGCAAAGGGGCCGCGGGCATGCAGCTTCTGGGTGGAAATGCCGATCTCGGCACCGAGGCCAAACTCTTCGCCGTCGGTGAAACGGGTAGAAGCGTTGGTATACACGGCCGCCGCATCCACGGCCTGCACAAAGCGGTTGCATTGGTCCCTGTTCTCCGACACTATAGCTTCCGAATGCTTGGTGGAATACCGGCCGATATGATCCAGCGCTTCATCCATGCCCTTCACCACCTTAACGGCACATTTCAGGCTTAAGAACTCCCGCCCGAAATCTTCTTTAGAGGCCCGCTTCAGGAAAGGATAGCCCTTCAGCAGCTGGTATGCTTTTGCCTCCGCAAACACTTCTATGCCATAAGATTCAAACAGGGGCTGCAGCTCTTTCAAAAACCGCGGGGCAACAGCCTGATCCACCAGTACGGTATCCATAGCGTTGCACACCGAAGGACGCGAAACCTTGGCATTGACCACGATAGCGAGTGCCTTATCGAGCGCTGCCTGTTGCTCCACGTAAATGTGGCACACCCCCGCTCCTGTTTCAATGACGGGTACCAGGGAATTCTTCCGCACATACTGGATCAGGGCATTGGAGCCACGGGGAATCAGCACGTCTACATACCGGGTCGCTTCAAAGAGTTGCTGAACCGTGTCACGGGCCGAGGGCAACAGGGTCACACAGCCGGGGGGAATGTCATGGTCGGCCAACACTTTGTGGATGATTTTTATGGCCGCCCGGTTGGTGTTATCCGCTTCACTGCTGCCCTTCAAAAGACAGCCGTTGCGGCTGCGCAGGCAGAGGGCCGCAATATCGAACGTAACATTAGGCCTTGATTCGTAAATGGCCCCTACCACGCCCAGGGGAACGGCGATCTTCTCCAGTTGCAGTCCGTTGTACAGTACCTTTTTCTCCAGCACGCGCCCCGACGGATCGGGCAGGCGGCTGATCTTCCGGATGCTGCCGGCAATGCCCTTTAACCGTTCTTTCGTCAGCAGCAGGCGGTCTTTCTTGGGATCAGCGGCATCGCCCTGGGCCATGTCTTTAGCGTTGGCCTTCAGGAGGGAGGCCCCTTCTGCTTCAAGGGTGCGGGCCAGGTCTTTCAGTGCTTTTACAATCTGCCCCTCTGGCACGGTGCGCAGCATTGCCGCTGCCTTGTGGGTATTAATGATCTTCTTTTCAATCGAATGCATGTCCTGTAATTTAGCGTATGGTGATGAGTGATCTGTCTATCAGAATAAAACAATGTCATCGGCATGGGCAGCGATGGCACCCCTGCGGGCCTGCTGCTCCATCAGCTCTCCCGTACCCAGCCTTACTTTAGCCACCCCAATGATCTCTTCTTTCTTATTGACCAATTGAACCACTTCCCCGGGCAGAAATACCCCCTCTGCTTTGCTCACGCCCACGGCCAGCAGGCTTCTGCGATCGTGCAGCGCCTTTTCGGCCCCCTCGTCCACTACGATACTGCCAATGGTGATAGAGCCGCTGGCCAGCCACTTTTGCCTTGCTTTCAGGTTCGACACCTGCGCTTTGAAGATAGTACCCTTCTGACCCTCCAGGGCCTCCTGTACCGGGCGCTCTCCCGCCAGCCCGCTGATGATCACCCGTATGCCCAGGGAAGTGGCCAGGCGGGTAAAGGTCAGCTTCGACAGCATGCCTCCCAGGCCCACCGCACTCTTTTCGGCATTTACATAGCCCAGTATCCGGCTGTCGATGGTTTCCACCTGCGGAATGACGTTCTTTTCCCCGTCGAGGAAGCCCCCGGCCGAGGTACAGATCAGCAGGGTGTCGGCATCCAGCCCCACGGCGATGAGGGTGGCCAGCTCGTCGTTATCGGAGAACTTCAACTCCACGTTGCTGACCAGGTCGTTCTCATTGACCACAGGAAGAATGTTGTTCGCCCAGAGCTCCAGAAAGGTTTCCTTCAGCTGGAGAAACTGCGGGCGGTTGGAAAAATGGTGGCGCTCACACAATGCCTGTGCGATCGTTATGCCATAGGCCGAAAAGTAACGGTGGTATAATTGCACCAGCAGCGGGTTGCCTACAGCAGCGGCGGCCTTGCGCTCCGTGAGGGTTCCCTTGTACTGGTGAATGAATGCTTTACCACTGGCCACTGCGCCGCTTGAAACCAGCACTACCTGCCAGGTGTTCATCAGGACCGCCACTTCACCGGCCAGCTTTTGCAGGATGGCCTCATCCACCTCCCCTTTACTGTTCGTGATGATGGCAGAGCCCAACTTTATAACCAACCTGGCCTTTTGCATAGCGTGTAATTTGTTCTAAAATAGAAGCTTCCTTCCGAAATCTGTCCGAAAATTCTGACTGGGAGAATATTTTTCAGGTCCAGTGCACCCAAAAGCTTTCACCTTTCCCCTAACGTTATATACCTCCTTCCATAAATTCCTTTGCACACCCTCGGCAAAAAAGCTGGTGGGATCCCTTATGATGCTCACCGGCTCGATTGTGATCATTTAACTGAAGGGTAGTCGTCTTTAAAATTATTGCAACCGATTGCAGTTACTATTCTGGTAAATAAATTATTTTAGCTACAGAACGCTCCATGTAAACGATTGTAATCCATCAGCTAAATACCAATCCTTATGGGCATAAGCAAACCAGGCTGCCCCTTACGGACTATAGTCCTCTGCGGTTGCCAGTCATTACCCCGGCTAATTGAGAAAGCCATGTCCAACAGTTTCAGTTCTAAACCAAACTACCGTTTATGAAGTTCCTCACCTCCTTGGCCGGCAAGCGCCGGTGGTTAACATACTTTTTTCTTTTTGGGTTATTGACCACCCTTTCCTTGTCAGCTTATTCACAAGCTACCCCTGCCAGGCTCTCCCTGAACAAGTCCGGTTATTTTGAAACCCGGGGTTGGAACCTGCTCAACTTCAGCAACCGCTACGGCTTGTTTGGCGATGAGAAAGCCAGCGGTGTGGAGATCATCCATCATGGGGTTCGCACTGCCACCAATGGTGACGTGCGGCTGGATGCCACGCCGGAGCAGTGGGACTCGATCCCCCAGGTGATCCGCCGCAACGTCAACCGGGAAGCCAACAGCATAGAAACATTCTTAAAATACGGGGCCTTTGATTTCACCTACAGCATAAAAACGATAGCCACTCCAAATGGCATGTCCATCACCGTGAACCTCGACAAGCCGCTGCCCAAAGCCCTGGAAGGCCGTGCCGGCTTTAACCTGGAGTTCCTGCCTTCGGCCTATTTTCATAAAACCTACCTTATGGACGGGAAAAGCGGCGTTTTTCCTCTTTATCCTTCAGGACCTATGAGCCTGAACCGGTGGGGCCAGACCGAACCGCAGCCGCTGGCTGCCGGCACCTCCCTGGTACTGGCCCCGGAAGATGCAGAACGGCGCATTACCCTCCGGTCAAATGCCGGAAGCATGGCGCTGTACGACGGGCGCAACAAAGCACAGAACGGCTGGTACGTGGTAAGGACTCTTATTCCCGCCAACCAGTCCGGTGCAGTGATCTCCTGGACGGTATCCGCCAACACGATCCCCGGCTGGACCAGGGAGCCCATGATCGCCTATTCGCAGGTGGGTTACCATCCTACCCAACGAAAAGTGGCGGTAGTTGAGCTGGACCCTAACGACACGCCGCCCGCTGCCGCACGACTGCTGAAAGTATCTGCCGACGGTCGCCTGACTGAAAAATACAGGAGCGCTACGAAGCCGTGGGGTCCCTACCTGCGCTACCGGTACACCACATTTGACTTTACAGCCATCAAAGAAGAGGGGGTGTACGTGATCGAGTACGGAAAACAAAGAACAACACCCTTCCGTATTGACGCCGATGTATACGCATCCGCCTGGCAGCCTACACTCGACATCTATTTCCCTGTGGCCATGGACCATATGTTTGTAAAGGAAGCCTACCGGGTATGGCATGGCTACTCGCATGGCGACGATGCCCTGCAGGCCCCCAACAACCACGTTCACTTCGACCTCTATGCACAGGGGGCCACCTCCGGCACTAAATACAAGCCCTTTGAACACATTCCCGGCCTTAACGTGGGAGGGTGGTACGATGCCGGCGACTTTGATATCCGTACGCAGACCGTCTATGCCGTGGTAATGAGCCTGGTGCAGAGCTGGGAAGCTTTCCGGCTCACCAGGGACGAAACATCCATCAATCAGCAGACGAGGATGGTCAACATCCATGTGCCGGATGGCAAACCCGACTTGCTGCAACAGATCGAGCACGGCACGATGCAGTTGCTCGCACAGCACAAAGCCGTCGGCCATGCCATTCACGGCATTGTGGAAGCCCACCTCTCCCAGTATACCCATTTGGGCGACGCCTCCACAAAGACCGACAACCTGGTCTACAATCCCCGGCTGGACACCCTGGAATCTGATGGCTTCACGTCCGGCACTTTCGACGATCGCTGGGCGTTTACCACGAAGTCCACGCCCCTCAACTATGGCTCCATCGCCGCCCTGGCAGCTGCCAGCCGGGCGCTGAAAGGCTATAATGATACACTGGCCACTGATTGCCTGCAAACCGCAACCAGGGTCTGGGAAGAAGAACATAGCCATGCGCCCGATATTTTCTATCATGGTAACACAACCGGTGGTCC
>DASWYM010000616.1:0-5924 GCA_036404975.1 Chitinophagaceae bacterium | reverse complement strand
TAAAATCTGTTTCATCTGCGATCCCAATTCCTGATTCCTTAAACTACCTTTGCCCTCCAGTATTCCTTATGTCTGTAAAAGAAAAGATCCTCTATTCCCTGGCCCTCCTGTTCTTTGTTACCTTCTACCTGCCCTCATGGGCACAGACGGCCAATGGCGTGGTCATTGGGCTTTTGGTTCTTTTCAGCTTTGTATTTACGTCCTGGAAGGAGCGGTGGGCCCTGCTGAAGGAACGGAAGCACATTACTGCCATGGCACTGTTCATGGTCCTTGTATTCGTGAGCCTGCTTCTCTCCGAAAACCAGGACAGGGGCTGGCGCTACCTGGACACCCGCCTGGCACTTTGTTATTTACCAATAAGTATCGGCCTTATTCAAACCCGCAAAGAATTCAGGGACAAGGTGCTTCTCGGCTTTGCGATCGTCACGACCCTTGCCTGTGCTGTAATGCTGGCCTGGAGCATCGACCGGTCCAATTATTTTGCCCGCCCCGAGTTGTTGTACAACGATTCGCTCACGGAACTAATCGAGCGGCAGTCCATCTATATTTCCCTGCTGGTGAACCTCTCGATCTTCATCTACGGCTACCACCTGTTTTACCGCCCACAATCAAAAGCTCAGAAAATACTGCTTATTGCCGGTACCCTGTTCCTCTTCGGAATCAGTTACCTGCTGGCCAGCCGCAACATGATGGTGGTGCTTTATGCGACCACTATAAGCTTTGTCCTTTACTACATGCTGCAAAAGCGACAATATGTATGGGGAACTGTACTGCTGATCGCATTGCTGGCAGGCATCGCCTCCATCTTTTTCTTCTTTCCCAAAACGGCTAACCGCTTTAAAGAACTGACCTATACCGAATTTGACTACGGGCACATGGGACAGGAAAGTCATTACAACATGGAGGTCAACGAAGACCAATGGAACGGCGCTAATTTTCGCCTCGCGGCCTGGAGCTGTGGATGGGAGTTGTTCAGGCGCAACCCTATCATAGGCGTTGACCTGGGCGACAAGCGCGACGAACTATACCGTATATACGAAGAAAAAGGCTTCCGCTTTGCGCTGGAGCACGGCAAAAGCGTGCACAGCAACTACCTTGACATTCTGTATAGCACCGGCCTCATTGGCTTTTTAGCCTTCCTGGCCGCGTGGCTGATGCTTCCACTCCGCTATGCCTGGCAGCACCGCGACGGGCTGGCCGTGTTGTTCATCATCACCTTTGCACTGTCGATGATCACCGAAATCTATTTCGACCGCACCATTGGCGGCATGGCCATTGGCTTTTTTATTCCCTTTATACTATCGGAAAAAAAGAGAAGACAACCTTAGTGGTTGTCTTCTGTATAAAGTTCAATCGCTTTCCCGGTATCGCCGAAGAACTTCAATTCTCCATTGCTCATAAATATTGTACGGGTGCAATACCTTCGGATCACATCCATACTGTGACTCACCAGTATCACGGTCTTTCCCTTGATCCAGGAGCTTTCAAATACCTTGATGGCCTTTTCCTGGAACTTCATGTCTCCTACCGCAAAGATTTCATCGAGGAACATGATGTCGGCACCGGCATTTACGGCAATGGAAAAGCCGAGGCGGGCCACCATACCCGAGGAAAAGAACTTGATCTTCGTATCCATAAACTCACGCAGTTCAGCAAAATCCACGATATCGTCGAAGATAGCATCCACCTCTTTGATCTTTAATCCAAGCACCGAGCCGGATACGTAGATGTTTTCCCGCGCGGTCAGTTCATGGCTCATGCCCACTCCCAGGTTCATCAGCATGGTCGAGCCATTGATCGTGATGGAACCGGTGTCGGTGGGATACACACCCGAAAGCACCTTTACCAGCGTGGATTTGCCTGAACCGTTGCGCCCCAGCAGCCCGATGCACTCCCCCTTGAGGATCTCCAGTGACAGAGGCTTTAAGGCAGGCACGTCTTTTCGCCTGGGCGAGTTGAATATATTGAACAGCCGGTGCTTTACTGTATTGTGGCTGTCCTCGGAAATGTGAAAGGTCTTACTGATGTTCCTGGCTTGTATGGCGTATTCGTTCTTCATAGGTACCTAAAGCTTTTCTGCGGCACGCGAGCCGACTTTATTTAATAAATAGGAACCCAGCAACAAAAACGCAAAAGCGTATCCAAAATCAAAAACAAAGAGATTCCACTCGGGCAATTGCTGGTACAACAACACTTTCCGGGCGTTGATAATAATGCCTGCAATGGGATTCAGGTAATCCAGCCCTGGCAGCGACTCACGGAACATCTCCAGTTTGAACAGGATAGGCGACAACCAGAAGCCAACGCCTGTGATAACCATCCATATCTGTGTAATGTCTTTTGCAATCACGTAGATGGAGGACAGGGTCATTGAAAAAGCCAGGGCAAACATCACCAGGTTTAAAAAGATGGGCAGGATATAGAGCGCTTCAACGCCCAACCCAAGTGTGCCCTTATCAATAAACTGGAAATAGAGTAAAAAGAAAGCAAGGTTGAAAAAGAAACCGATGCAGTTCGATAGGATCGTAGACAGGTAGATCTCGATCTTATTCATATTGGTGTATTCGTACAGGTATTTTTTCGTACTCAGGAGTTGAACCGTGCCGGTGGTACTCTCCACAAAGAAGTTCCACAGGATCAGGCCAATAAACAGGAAGGAGACGAAGTTGGGTATCCCCTGCTTTAACACCACCTCGAAAGCGATATAGAATATGAAGATGTCGGAAACGGGCTTCAAAAGGGCCCAAAGCAGTCCCAGCCGGTTTTCGTAGTACCGCAGCTTGAATTCGATCTTTGCCAACAGCCAAATCCGTTCAAACTTGTTCGAACGCCGGAACCAATCATTCACAATTTTCAGCACCATAGTTATTTATTGATTAGTCGGTAAAGGCGGTAAGCCGCCCTTTTGGCATACTTGTTTTTTTTGATTAAGGCGATCAACTTCCTGGAAACTTCACTGTTCAGGGGGATCTTATCGGCCAGGTGATAATCCAGCGTAGGATTGTCCAGCGAAACTCCCGAACCATTGGTAATTACCAGGTTAAAAAGTTCGGCGGCAAAACTAGCATAAAACTCTTTATGCTTATGACTTATGTATTGATACAGTAATAACTTTTTGTTTTTCGAAACAGCGCGGATCATCGAATCTTTCCGCACCCGGTAGCGGAACAGGGGCTCCGGTAGCACTACGCCCCTAAACCCAGCCGCGGTCAGCGCCACAACACTTTCATAATCTTCCAGCCCGGTAAATACCATGTTTCCATCATTAAGGCCTTTTGCAAGAAAAGCAGCCCGCTTGTACACCAGCGCACTGGAATTAACCGTATTATGGAAAAGTAGGATGGGAGGCTCGGGGTTGAATGTAGGCCAGATCTTAGTGGAGCCTTCAAAATAGCGGGTCCAGCAACCAACAAAGTGAACGTTGGTATAGTGTGCCAGCACCCTGATGGCTTTTGAGTAATAGTCCGGCTCCACTACATCGTCCGCATCCAGGAAAGCCAGGAATTCGCCGGCGGCCTGGGCGGCGCCATAATTACGGGCATGCGCCAGGCCCCTGTTGGGCGTATCGAACACCCTAATATTTTCCCTGCCTCGGAAAGCCTCCAGCTTCTCCAGGCTTTGCGGATCGGTACTGCCGTCGTTGATGATCAGGATCTCCTTAAGGGCATAATCGGCATTCTCCAACGAACGGATCGTATCGTCAATGTACTTACCCATGTTGTAATAAGGCACAATTACCGACAGCAATCCTTGTGTTACTGAAGCCTCCACGGCTTGCGGCCCTGGCAAGGGTGCCCAGCTGCGGGTAAAAGGAAAGCAGGCTGATGGTTGCCTTTGTCTTACTACCGTTTCAAGCGCTTCCAGCTTTTGCGGGTAAATGTGCTCAAAGTCATAATGACCGGAGACTTTCCGGACAGCATTGGCAGAAATCCTCTGCCGCTCCAGACCACTTAACTGCAAGATGGTATTTAACTGCTGCGCAAAGGTTTCGGGCTGGTGGTGATCGAACACAAATCCATCCACGCCGGGTTCTACTACTTCAGCATGTCCCCCCTGTCGCGACACCAGTACCAACTTTCCCAATTCCAGCATCTCAAACAGCACATAAGGCAGGTTGTCATTGGCACTGGGGATGATGACCACTTTGGCCGCGGCCAACCGGGTTTTAATCTCCGAAGGCTTAATACGGTTCTCCAGACGCAACAGGCCTTTGTCGATATAGGACTTGTACTTCGCCCGGATAATATCCCCCATGGTTTTCCCTTCGGGGTGGTACACGATATCCTGCCCGCCCACCAGGTAAAGGGGCTCGGAAAATCCGCCATCCCACAGGTCCTTGAAATACTGCAACAGCTTAAAGGCGCCCTTCTGAACCGTCAGCTTTCCGTAAAAGACGATCTGGTCTGGGGCATTGGCTACATTCTCTGGTTCAACGTCGCCTTTCACCCCGTAAGGATTGGGAATGATCCGTACTTCAGCGTTGGTAAGAACAAAGCGCTTCTTCAGTTGATCCAGTATAAACTTGCTGGGCGATAGCAGCAGATCGGCAGCCTGCAGGCAAAACCGCTCCATCTCGCAGATCCAGTAGTTGGGATAGCGGTATTCAGAAACATGGTTATACTCCATGTACAGGAACGATGGCGAATGCAAAGTGATCACCACCGGGATATCCTTGCACCACTCGTACTGAAGGTGTTTGAATTGCAGCAGGTAATAGGCGATCCCCAGGTATTCCTGGGCTTCAATGACATCGGGAGCCCCTTCCTGTTCTATAAAGTGCCGCACCACATGAGCAAACTCAAAGCTGATGTTAGCGACATGCCCCAGGAAACCATCGGAAGCGGTCCTTGCCGGGTTAAAGCGCACCACCCGAATACGCTCCTTCTGCTCGGTTACAATGTCCGCTACCGAAGGATCATTCACAAACACGGTAACCGCATGATCCTTTTCCGCGAGCATTTGCGCAGTGAAGTAGCAATAGGTACTAATGCCGCCTCCAAAAAATGGAGGATATTCTGTCGTTAAAAGCCAATACTTCACTGTTTATATTTCTTTATTTTATCATTGAATAGCGAACGGAAGCTACGCTTGCCCATCATCACTTTTACCACATGGCCAAAACGTTTATACCAGCGCGGCAAAATTTCGTATTCATTGCTATAATAGTTCTGCAAATGAGCGGCTTGGGATTCTGAGCGAAGTACCTCCATATGGGCCGTCTGCCCGGCTATCTCCTGCGCCGCGGCGGCCGAAAGCTGCTCCAGTTGTTGCACCCGCGATGCCAGTTGCCCGTTTTTTTGCAGCAAGCAGTATAGCTCTGGTTCCTGTTGCTGCAAAACAGCTTCTTCCTCCTCAAGCAGTTTCCTTACTTGTTCCAATTCCCCGGGCTGATCCACTCGTACAAAGAATGGCGACTGCGGCTGCCTTACTATAGCCCTGTATGCTTGCTGCAACAGTTCAGGAGCTCCAGGTTGATAGACAGCTATCCCTCCAGGGTTACCAGTGCGAAAGTAATGTGTAAGGATAGAATCAAATCCCTGAGCCTTTGCGGCCTCCATTAGCAGATTCACAAAATTCACCCATTGTTCCGTAGACTGGGTGTATATGATGAGTTCAGGGTTGCCTTTGACCGTTTGATAACTAGAAAAGAAGAAAAAAGCAATCAGGTCGTTTACGAGAAGTGCATCCGGAGGGTTGGCACTATTCAATAAGAGGCAAAAACGCTGGTCGGAAGGTACCGTTTGCACCATAGTGTAAAGTGCTTTCAGCCCTTCCAGGTCAACCTCATTCACCGCCAACGCCATAATACCCTTAGGAATGTGCTCACCAACGGCCAACCATAAGCGGGGTGTTGCTATATAGTACAGGTCATGTATCATGTTACACACCTTTGATTTTGTATCCCTGCGAAGTGACCAGCCAGC
>DASWYM010000615.1:0-5528 GCA_036404975.1 Chitinophagaceae bacterium | reverse complement strand
TGCCATCAGCCCGGTACCTCAAATACATCATGGTTTTTGAATCGTGGAAACCTCATCTTCATATCCGCATATTTGTGCTTTTACTTCGCAAGGAACCGCCGTAACGACCTTATTGGTACCGAAACAATATCGATCACCCGTTAACTCAAAAGACCTCTTACATGATGTACAATAAGTGGTTTTTCAACAGGGCCGGGCATGGGCCCCCGGCATTCTATTATGCTTTTGCTTTTATAGAGGGACCCATCACGCGCTGGTTTTTTGAGGCCCACCTGGACCTGCTGTATTGCCTGCTGGCCTACCTGAAAGCGAAGGGGGCAGGCGTAACGGCCTGGGCCGTAGGCCGAAGAGAATAGAAGAACGGCTGTGCATATGGGCTAACCGCCCGGTGCCGCGGTGTGTCATTGCCTGCACAATACGTTTTCGAATGCCAGTCCGGGTGACTAGCCCACAGGGAATGCTTTATACCTTCCGTTGCTGCAGAAGGAGGAGGTGATGGCTTCGGGGTGATCCCAGTCGAGGTTCAGCACACCCCTGATCGCCTTGTTCAAATCGGTGAAGGTGAAGGGCTTTGACAGATACAGGGTAGCGCCCTGCTGGTAAGCTTTGTCGATGTGCTGTTGGTTGCGCGAGGTGGTGAAGATCACCACGGGCACATCTTTGAGGTCACTGTTCTTTAGCTTTTTGAGGCACTCGAAGCCATTGCAGCGCGGCATGTTCAGGTCAAGGAAGATCAGGTCGGGGTCCAGCCACGGGAACTTCGAAGGATCCTGATCGTAGTGCTCCAGGAGCGCCACCGTGATGGAAGGATCGATTCCTTTTACCGATTCTTTGAACAGCAGGAAATCATCTTCGTCATCATCGATGAACAGGATGCGATGGATGGGATGGTTGAGTGGCTGCATACCCGGAATTTACTGGTGTTAGTTTTCGAAGTATGGCAAGGCAGCTTATTCCTGGAGTAAGGATGTTGTATTAAAGTTAGGATTAATTTACCTGTATTCCCGAAGTGCCGCCAGCAGGGAGCAGAAAAATATGGATTGGGCAAGTCTGGGCCGCAGCGGCAGGCAGTAAAAATAAGAACCCCTCCTTGAGAGAGGGATTCTTTCATAAAACCATCTATAAAAAGTGCCATTCTTTTAATTCATTGCCAGCCTAAAGAATATGCAGTGGAATACGGAAGTTTCAAAGGACAGATCCTGTTTAAGGACATTGGATAAAAACGGGCTGTTATTAGTACGATTGCTAATGTGTTACTTGTACATATTAGCCGCACAAAGGTGGATGTTTTAGAAGAAGCATCGGCATTGAAAACGGTTCAACGATGCCTACATAAGATCGGAAAGGGTTCTTTATCGCCTACATATGATAGATAGGCATCATACCAGTTGGAATGATCTTTTCGGGATTCCCTGCTTAGAGTAATTTCATTCACCATGGTGTATACTTCCGATCACTATAACGGTAAGATCTTCCTGAATCCAACTCCTACCGAGATAATGTCCAAAGGTGCCTTCCTGAAAGTGCTTAAAAAGCAATTGCAGCGCGATCCTAAGCGCTATCCTGCCCGGCGCCCCGGACCTTTTGCGGCAGATCTGGATAAGTTGCGCCACTTGCCCGCGGATAGGCTGCGGGTTACCTGGCTGGGTCATTCCTCCCTTCTCCTGGAAATTGACGGTAAGCGGTTTCTTACCGACCCGGTGTGGTACCAGCGGGCCTCGCCTTTTACGCGTATGGGTCCTAGGCGCTTCTTTGAGAATCCTGTCCCGCTGGAGGCACTGCCGCCCATCGATTACATCCTGCTATCGCATGACCACTACGATCACCTGGATAAGGGCACGATGATCTACCTGATGAAAAAAGGCGTGCCCGTGATTACGATGCTCAAGGTGGGTCATCACCTGGAGAGCTGGGGCATGGACAGGAAGCTCATCACCGAGCTGGATTGGTGGCAGTCCGTTACCCTGGAGGGTGGCTTCACCATCACCGCCACCCCGGCGCGTCATTTTTCCGGTCGCTGGATCAACGACCGCTTTCACACGCTGTGGGGCGCCTTTGCCATAAAGGGCCCGTTACACAACGTTTACTACGGCGCCGACTCGGGGTATTATCCGGGCTTTGCCACTATCGGCGAGCGGCTGGGACCCTTCGACCTGACGATGCTGGAGATCGGCGCCTACAACGAAGAATGGCAAAGTATTCACCTGGGGCCGGAGGCAGCCATACAAGCGCACCAGGACCTGAAGGGCCGGGTGCTGCTGCCTACCCACTGGGGCACTTTCAGCCTTGCGTTTCACTCCTGGACCGAGCCGGTGGAACGGATCGAGTGGGAGGCGGTTCAGCAAGGCGTAGCACTGCTGTTGCCGGCGCCGGGTGAGACCTGCACGGTAGGGAGCGAAGGTTATAATAGCCGGTGGTGGGAGGCGTATGAATAGTTTAAAAGTTTAAGGTTTAAAGTTTAAGGTTGGGATTTGACAGAAAACTGTCGATGCAGAAGAGGGAGAAGTGAAAATGAACTAGGCTGAAAAGATGGGGTATTATGATCCTGCTCAACAATACGCCTGGATCAATCATCCAGGCGTATTGTCTTTGGTTAGCGGTTGCCGCTGCGACCGCCTTGCTGGTTTTGATCACCCATGCCGGAACGGTCGCCCTGACCGCCCTGCTGGCCACCTTTCTGGCTGCCCTGGTCCATACCGGTACGGCCACTTTGTCCTTGTTGGCCTTGAGTGCCGGTTTGCTGGCCCTGTTTAGACTGATCACCACGGTTTGCCTGTTGTCCACCCTGGTTACCTTGCTGGCCACCCTGGTTTCTGTTTGTGTCTGCCATAGTAGTTGATTTTAATGAGACAATAGAGTATTGATTAAAAAAATATGCCAGTAGGGATGCAGGCAGCAGGGTTGGTAGTTTTCTGTTTTGCCGTTGATAAATGCATGGGCTACCGGTATCAATCTAGTGCTCAGCTTCCCCTGTAACAGGCATAATTTTTACAGCAAATGTTGTCCCGACGACTAATTATTCACCTTTAAAAACTATAAGTCATGGCAGACAACAACAGAAACCAGCAGTTTGATCAGTCGAGCTCAGGATGGGATCAAAACCGTAGACGTTTTGACCAGGAGAGTGATTATAACCGCAACCGTGAAAACTATGGAAGCTTTGGTAATACCGGCACGGGTGATGAGTGGAACCGCAGTGGACAGGGAGGTTACAGTGGCACCAGCAGTGGCATGGGCAGCCAGTCGGGCCGCAGCAGTATGTCGGATTATGATGATCGTGGCAGCAGCTATGGCAGCCAGGGATGGAATGATCGGTCACGCGGCCAGGAATCAGGAAACATGGGAGGTTATCGGCAATCAGGCAGCGAACACCGGTCTTCTGGAGCCAGTGGACAAATGGGAGGTTATGGCAGCAGTGGTATGGGCAGCCGTGAAGGCCGGCAGGACCAGGATTGGCAGCGCAGCAACTATGGCGGAGGCTATGGCCGCGATGAACGACAAGGCTATGGCGGTGAACAAAGGGGCTCATCCGATTACCGTCGCGGTTACGGAATGAGCGGCAACTGGGATGCCATGGGCAACCAGTATAACCAGGGTGACCAGAACATGGGCAGCATGGGTGGCCGCTCCTATGGAGAGATCTATGGTGGTAACCTGGAAGAGCGCGAGCGCATGACCAACCAGGCCCGCGGTGGCCGCGAGAACATTATGTCCAACCGCAGCGGACAGGATCGTATGTACGGTGGCTCACGCGATGAAGATTGGAGAGGCTCCGGCCGTGGCGACTGGAACCGCAGTGGCTATGGGGGCATGAGCAGTGGCTCCGGCGATTGGGACCGCAGCAGCCGCATGGGCGATTACGGTGGTGGTCGTGGACGAGGCGACTGGGACCGGAGAGACTACGGCCGCGGCGACAGCGACCGCAGCTGGTGGGAGAAGACCCGCGATGAAGTGTCCTCCTGGTTTGGAGATGATGAGGCCGAGCGCCGTCGCCTGATGGATGAGCGCCGCAGCGAAAACTATAGAGGCAAAGGCCCCAAGGACTATAAGCGCTCTGATGATCGCATCCGCGAAGATGTATGCGACCGCCTGAGCGATGATCCCTTTATCGACGCCTCGGATATAAACGTACGGGTAGAAGGCTCTGAAGTGATCCTGAGCGGCCGGGTAGACAGCCGCGAGGCCAAGCGCCGGGCAGAGGATATGGTGGAATCCATTTCCGGGGTCAACAATGTGCAGAACCAACTAAAAGTGAGCAGGGATACCTCTTCTAACACCGGATCTGCTGGTTCTACCGGTTCTATTGGCTCTACAGGCTCTGCTGACGCCACTCGCGGAGTGTAGGCAAACATATACAGTAGAAGCTTTATTAAATTCCGGCTTCATGGACGGCAGGGAAGTATTCCCTGCCGTTTTTTGCTTTCCATAGGAAAAGGAGGCTGCGGTGCTTTTAGATGTGCACTGTATGTGTACATCTCAATAGGGAGCCCACGAGTTTGTGGAATGCTTTTTATCGTTCTATCCTATAAAGGTTGAACATGAAGACGTTTGTTAGAAATAATAGCCTATCGATCGTGTTCTTTTTTTTCTTCCTGGTCAGCCTGGTGGCCCAGGCAGTTACGGGACTGAAAGAACACAACGAGGAAATGATGAATGAAGGGGGGCAGGTGGTAGCCATGGGTCAATATATTTTCTCAGGGCACTTCCTGCAGGCTACTTTTGAGAACTGGGAAAGTGAGTTTCTGCAAATGGCTGTGTTCCTGGTATTCAGTATGATTCTATACCAGAAGGGTTCTTCAGAGTCCAAGGACCCCGATAAAGAAGAGGAAGTGGACCGGGAGCCCAACCCGAGACGAAAGAATGCTCCCTGGCCGGTAAAGAAAGGCGGCCTGATCCTGGGAATCTACAAACATTCGCTTTGTTATACCTTTTCCCTGCTGTTCCTGCTTTCTTTCCTGCTGCATTGGTACGGCAGCCTCAAAGATTACAACGAAGAGCAGAGCCTGAAGGGGAAGGCTACGGAAACAGCCATCCATTACCTGGGCAACTCGCGCCTGTGGTTCGAATCCTTCCAGAACTGGCAGAGTGAATTCCTGTCGGTCTTCTCACTGGTGCTGTTGTCGGTTTTCCTCCGGGAGCAAGGTTCACCCCAGTCAAAACCTGTAGATGCTCCTAATGAGGAGACCGGTTCTTAGAGCACCAGGAAGTATACTGCTCCTATCCTTCGGTTAACTCCCTGGACAGGTTGTAGAAATGGGTAACCGTTTCCAGTGACTCCTGGTACAGCGTAGGCTTGATCACGTAGGAGTGGGCCCCCAACTCCAGGCAGGCTTCCCGCTCCAGGGGGTTGACCGAGGTGGAGTAGATGATCACGGTAATGTCCCTGAAGCGTTCGTCGCTTTTCAGGTAGCGCAGGGTTTGTGTACCGTTCATGCGGGGCATATTCAGGTCCAGGATGATGAGGGAGGGTAAAGCACCAGGATTATTTTCCAGGTAAGTGATGGCCTCTTCGCCATTAACTTCAAAAT
>DASWYM010000614.1:0-3862 GCA_036404975.1 Chitinophagaceae bacterium | reverse complement strand
GGTGGTGTACATGGCTCTTTCCAGTTAACGTAAACGGATGCTGTCTCCCTCGCGGGTAACGGTGATCTGGAAGGTAATGGCGATCACTTCCAGTATATGATCTAATGACTCGTCATTAAAGGTGGTGGTCAGCGGCAGGTGGCGCAAGCCCGGACGATCGATAACGATGTTGGCACCATACGCTTCGTTGAGCACCTCCACCAGCTTCCACAGAGGGGTATTGTCGCACACAAACTCGCGGGTGCGGTAGTAGTTGTAAAGCGCTTCGGTTTCCGTCTCTTTCACCAGTGCCGTGTCGTTGGGTTGCACCATCACCTTTTCCCTGGCCCGAAGCTCCACGGTCTTTCCCCCGCGGGTTACCTGCACTACACCGGTTTCCACGATCACTTCGGTCTCTCCTCCTTCGCTGCGCACATTAAAGGACGTGCCCACCACCTTAATCGTTACCTCATTGACCTGCACCACGAAAGGCTGCTCTTTATTGGGCGTCACCTCGAAGAAGGCTTCCCCCCTGAGAGTGATGGAGCGGGTATCGCCCTTAAACCGGGAGGGGTAGGTAATAGTAGAATGTTTATTGAGCATCACTACGGAGCCATCGGAAAGGGTGTCGGAAAGCGGCTGGTCTACCGTTTGAAGACTCAGCTGCTGCACCGGCGCTTCGGCAGTAAGCCATGTATACGCAAAGAAGGCGATCCCAAAAATCACTACAAAGAGCGCCGCTATCCGCCACCATCCGATGGAGTGAACCGGATGGCGCTCCCCCTTGCCGTTCCCGGTGTTATAGATACGGGTACGAAAGCGTTGCCAGGCCGCTTCTTCATCTACTTCCCTGGCAGAAGCGAGCGTCTTACTGCTTTCCCACACCTTCTGCAGTTGTGCGTAATAAGCCCGGTTGGCGTCACTGGCAGCCAGCCACTCCTCCACCTGCACCCGTTCGCCTGGGCTTGCTTCACCGAGCAGGTGTTTTACCAGCAGGTCATCGGTTATATGGTAGAAGTGGTGATTCACAGGTGGCGGTTTAAGAAGTTAAGAAATATAACAGCCAGGGTCAGGAACTCAGCCAGCTGCGTACGCAGCAGTTTCAGGGCCTTGCCCATCTGGTTTTCGACGGTCTTTATGGAAATACCCAGCACTTCAGCGATCTGGCTGTATTTAAGGTCTTCGAAGCGGCTCAGCTGGAATACGGTGCGGCAGCCTTCGGGCAGTTCATTAAGGGCCACCCGAAGCTTCTCCTCCAGTTCCTTTGCCCTCACGATACGCGTCGCGCTCTCACCGCGGCCATCCATATGGTAGCTGATGCGCAGGCTGTGCTCGGAGCGCACTTTCAGGTGTTTCAGGTAATTGAGGGATTCGTTGTGGACGGCGCGGTACAGGTAGGCCCCGATAGACCCGTTGATCTGCAAACCTTCGGTGCGCTCCCAGAGTTTGCAGAAGACGTTCTGAACCATCTCCTCGGCCGCCCCGTCATCCTTCAGCAGGGTAAAGGCATAGGCATGCAGGGCCCTGTAGTGTTGTTTAAACACCTGCTCAAAGGCCTTCTCATCCCTTTGGCCCAGTAAGTGCACTAGCCCTTTATCCGGTATCTCCATTCTACAGGGGTGGTCAAAATGCTCAAAATAAACAGCGGCGGTCAAAACTACTTTATTACCATAACAACCGAAAAGCGGTTTACCCCTACGCAGGGTGAAGATTTTTAACGGTCGGCTCTCAGGATAAAAGGGGGCCCTTTCCCCACTGCATTTGCCTGCCCCTTCATTAATGACTAAATTTGCCCGGTGCGGATACTTCTGGTTACAGGTATGCTTTTCGTCCAGTTCTTCATCGCCCCGGGCCGTGAAGCTAAAGCGCCTGTCGCCATTTCCCACGGCGAAGCAAAGAAGGAAGCCCGTTTTTCAAAGTCTACCGGGATACCGGTAGCCGACCACGTCTATTGGTCAACGGGCATTAACACCGCCACGCAGCTACGTCGGCACCTGTCTACTGGAGGACTACCCATAACTCCCCCTGTCGTCAGTCTGTTTTCCTATACCGTCCCTTTGGGAGTTGCGCTGGGTAAAGAAGCTTTTTGCATCCCAATCGCACGGCGCCTACTCTTCCCCCGGCATTATTTCTGGTAATGCCTACCCGCTCCAGGCACCATTTGAGCACACCTTTTGAGGCAGCCTGGCCCCTGTATAAACTCACTGCCCTGCAACGACGGCAGGGTGGGCAGGGAGTGCATCGCACAGAACCCTTTGAACATGGAACTATATTTTAGCAACAACGGAAGAGAAGCGAGCTTAACCTTATGATCCATTTACCGCATCTGATCACCGATCTTGGTCTTATACTGGGCGCCGCCGCCCTGGTCACCTTATTGTTCAAGCGCCTGAAGCAGCCACTGGTGCTGGGCTACCTCATTGCGGGCTTCCTGGTGGGCCCCAACTTCCACCTCTTCCCCACCATTACCGAGCTGGCCAGCATACAGGTGTGGGCCGAGATAGGAGTAATCTTCCTGCTTTTCAGCCTGGGCCTGGAATTCAGCTTTAAAAAGCTCCTCAAGGTGGGAGCGCCGGCATCAATAACGGCCATTGTAAAGGTGGCGGTCATGGTGTTCCTGGGCTATCTGACCGGCAAGTTCCTGGGGTGGTCGACGATGGACAGCATCTTTCTGGGGGGCCTGCTCTCGATCTCGTCCACCACCATCACCCTGCGCGCCTTTGACGAATTGGGGGTGAAGAGCCGCAAGTTTGCCGGCCTTGTATTCGGGACCCTTATCGTGGAAGACCTGGTGGCCATTGTGATGCTGGTGTTGCTGTCCACCCTGGCAGTGAGAGCACAGTTCTCGGGCGCCGAAATGCTGTTGTCGACCGGCAAGCTGGTCTTCTTCCTTATGCTTTGGTTTTTAGCGGGCATCTTTATCCTGCCCACGGCCCTGAGGCGCGCTAAAAAGCTGTTGAACGATGAAACCCTGCTCATCACCGCCCTGGCCCTTTGCCTGCTGATGGTGTGGCTGGCCACAGCTGCGGGCTTCTCCCCCGCCCTGGGGGCTTTTGTGATGGGCTCCATCCTGGCCGAGACCACTTATGCCGAGAAGATCGAGCACCTGATCAAAGGGGTGAAAGACCTCTTTGGCGCCGTGTTCTTTGTGTCGGTAGGCATGTTGATCAACCCGGTTATGATTACCGAGTACGCACTGCCCATTGGGATCATTACCCTCGTTACCATTCTGGGCAAGGTGTGGGGCAGCGCTGCTGGCGCCCTGCTTTCCGGTCAGTCGCTGAAAACTTCCATCCAGGCAGGCATGAGCCTTTCGCAGATCGGGGAGTTCTCTTTTATCATTGCCACCCTGGGGCTTACCCTGAAAGTGACCAGTCCTTTCCTGTACCCCATTGCCGTGGCGGTGTCGGCCATTACGACCTTTACCACTCCCTACTTTATCAAAGCATCGGAGCCCTTTTACCGGTGGGTGGACAAGATTTTACCCACGCCCGTAAGGGACGCACTGAATCGCTACAGCAGCCGCTCGCAAAGCGTGAGTACGGCCGGGCAGTGGCAGCTCTTCCTGCGCTCTCACCTGATTAATGGCATCCTGCAGACCGTTATCATTGTGGCCATGGCCTTGCTGTCGGGCTATTACCTGCTGCCCTTTATTCAGGGGCAGATGGGCGATACGGTGTGGAGTTCTACCCTGGCCCTGCTGCTTACCTTTGCGGCCGCCGCTCCTTTCCTGTGGGCCCTGGCCATCAAGCAGCCACGAGCCGAAACCTTGGAGCGTATATGGGAGCAAACCCGCTCAAAGGGCGCCTTTGTCTTCTTCCAGGTGGTCCGCCTGGTGGCAGCTGTTCTGCTGGTGGGCTTCCTCATCGACCGCTTTTTCTCG
>DASWYM010000613.1:0-11003 GCA_036404975.1 Chitinophagaceae bacterium | reverse complement strand
AATAAATACAATTACCAGGTAAGGCGGCAGACCTTACGGTTTAAAACGTTGCCTGCACCATTTAAAGGACTTAAGATTATCCATATCTCCGATATACACAGCGGCTCCTTTAATAATAAAACTGCGGTACAGCAGGGCGTGGAAAAGATCCTTGCGCTCAAGCCCGACCTTATCCTGTTTACTGGTGACCTGGTCAACAATAAGGCCGATGAGATGGATGACTATATTGATGTCTTCCGGCTGCTGAAAGCACCCCTGGGCGTTTACTCGATCCTGGGCAACCACGATTATGGTGATTATGTGCAGTGGGAGACCCGGGAGCACAAGGCCCAGAACCTGGCGCGCTTAAAAGAGGTGCACTCCCGGATGGGGTGGCGCCTGTTGCTGAACGAAAATGTGTTGCTGGAAAGGAGCGGGCAGAAAATTGCGCTACTGGGTATTGAAAACTGGGGTGCCAAAGCCAATTTTCCCAAGTACGGCAAGATGGAAGAGGCGCACTCCGGCACGGAAGCCGCTCCGTTCAAGATATTAATGAGCCACGACCCCTCGCATTGGGACGCTGAGGTGCTTACAAAGTATAATGATATTGACCTGATGCTCTCCGGTCATACTCATGGCATGCAGTTTGGCGTTGAGATACCATGGCTCAGATGGAGCCCGGTTCAGTATGTTTACAAGCAGTGGGCAGGTCTTTATGAGTCGGGACATCAGAAGCTGTATATAAACCGTGGGTTTGGTTTCCTGGGTTATCCTGGGCGTGTGGGTATCCTGCCGGAAATAAGTTTACTTGAGTTGACTACCTGAAACTAAAGTGGACTATTTTACGTTAGTAATTAAACGTTACTGACAATAAAAAGTCTAGAACTCTTTTAATTAAGATTTCCATATCCAAGACCTCTATTATGAGTAAAAGATTGTTGTTTTTAGTGGTAAGTTGTTTGGGTGTATCGATATTGCATGCTCAGAAGCCTAATTCGGTAGACAGCCTGGCTTACTACGATGATTTGTTCAATGAGCTGGATGCGTTCATTGACTCCATAACAGCACCACGGACCATGGTATTGGTGAACGTAGGGGTGAGCAGCAACTTTTTTAATTACCAGTCCGGGTCGGATGTGGACCTGGAGACCAAGCGGAAAATTAACATCCTTCCTTCACTGGGGTATTATCATAAAAGCGGGTTGGGTATCAGCGGTTCGGCCATTATCCTAAATAACGACAACGGGATGAACCCTTACCAATTCCTACTGACGGGTTCATATGATTACCTGGGCCACGAAGCCTTTATGGCAGGAGTCGGCGGTACCCACTTTTTTACTAAGGACTCGCTTCCATTTTATACCTCTCCACTTAAAAACGAATTGAACGTCTACTTTACGTATAAGAGGTTGTGGCTGAAGCCGACCATTTCGGCGAGCTATGGATGGGGCAGCCGGTCGGATTACGAAGAGCGGGAAGAGTATATCACGTCTTTGCGTCTGCGGCCAACCGGGTATACACAAATCAATACCCAGGAAAGCGTTAACGACTTTTCTGTCTCTGCTTCCGTGCGTCATGACTTTTACTGGCTGGATGTGCTGGGTAAGAATCTGGGTATGAATAATGCCCTTCGGTTAACACCACAGCTTATGTTTATGAGTGGAACCCAGAAGTTTGGTTTTAACCAAACCAGCTCCACTACCTACACCTTGACCAAGGGGAACAATAAGAGGGTGCTGTCTGATTCAGAGGAAGTGTTTCTGGATAACAACATGTCCTTTCAACCCTTATCATTAACCGCATTCCTGAAGTCTGAACTATCTATCGGTAAATTCTTTATCCAACCCCAGGTGGCACTGGATTATTACCTGCCGGCAAAGGCGAATAACCTCAACACCGGCTTCCTGCTTAATGCAGGGTTAATATTCTGAGCTTAACGTTTGTTTGTATGGTTCTTAACAAATTTTTAGTCCCTTGGCATTAATCTTGGGTTCAGAAATCTTGTCTAGATAACAAAGACTTTTATCACCTACAAATCAAAGGACCAAATTTATGAAAACAAGATTGTCTGTTTTAATAGCCCTTGTGCTTTTTGCACAGGCAGCTATGGCTCAATTAAACCTGGGAATTAAGGCCGGTACCAACATTTCAAAGATCGAGGGTAAGTCATTCAAAGATGAGTTCAGATATGGCTACCTGCTGGGTGGATTTGCCGAGATCGGACTGGGTGGTAAACTTAGTTTGCAGCCTGAAGTGCTTCTTAACCAGTATCAAACCAAAGTAGATACGACATTTAAGGCTGTTTACCAGAACGCCCTAAACGATGCTACGTCCGGTGAAGTGAAGCTGAACTACCTGTCTATTCCAATCCTGTTGAATTATAAGTTAGGTAATGTATTGTCGCTGCAGGCTGGCCCGCAATTCGGGGTGCTGATGAACAAGGATCAGACAGCATTGGAAAATGGAAAGCAGGCCTTTCAGAACGGCGACTTTTCTATGGTAGGCGGAGCTTCGGTTAATATTAGTAAACTGCGTCTCACCGGGCGCTATGTAGTTGGCTTGAATAACATTAACGATATTGATAACCAGAATGAGTGGAAAAGCCAGGCGATTCAGCTCACAGTTGGTTTTGCTCTCTAATAAGGTGATTATCAAGTTGTCGAAGCCCTTCGCAAGAGGGGCTTTTTTTATGACAAAATGTACGGCAATTATCCATGGCACTAATCTTGACCAATTAATATAAGAGTGTACCTTTACAAATTCATTGCTTTTAAAGCGTCAATTTGACTGATTATAAAATAGTAGCCGAGTGAATTTTCTTTTGAAACCTGAAGACGAAATGGACTTTATTCCCATTATACCTATTAATGAGAATGAAGCTGATGCGTTTGACAAGACCGAAATACCGTCCGAATTACCCATATTAGCCCTGCGCAATACTGTACTCTTTCCGGGTGTTGTTTTGCCTATTACTGTAGGCCGTGATAAAAGCATACAGGCCGTGAATGATGCCTATAAGGGCAACAAACTTATTGGCGTGGTAGCCCAACGGGACAGCAATGTTGAAGATCCAGCAGTAACTGACCTGGAAGCCATTGGCACGGTAGCTAAGATTGTAAAGCAGATCAAGATGCCTGATGGCGGAACGACCATCATCATCCAGGGGAAGCACCGCTTTTCCATTGAAAAGATCACTTCTGAAAACCCCTATTTCAAAGCCACCATCAAGGTCCTGCAGGATGAGGAACATTCTGCCGAACCTGATTTTGCTGCTTACGTAGCAAACATTAAAGACCTCGCTACCGAGATCATACAACTGTCACCCAATATTCCAACGGAAGCATCCGTCATCCTGAAGAATATTGAAAGTCCTTCGTTTCTGATCCACTTTGTGTCCAGCAACCTGAACACCGATATTAAGGAAAAGCAACGCCTTCTTTCCATGAACAATATTCGTGAGCGCGCAGACTTGCTGATGACCCAGTTGCAAAAGGAGCTGCAGTTTGCCGAACTGAAGAACAAGGTGACCAACAAGACCCGGGCGGAGCTGGATAAGCAACAGCGCGAATACTTCCTGCAGCAGCAGTTAAAGAGCATCAAAGAAGAGTTGGGTGGAGATGTGAACGAGCGTGAGATCAAGGAGATGCAAAAGAAAGCTGAAGGGAAGAAGTGGTCGGATGCTGCGAGGGATATGTTCAAAAGAGGTATTGAAAAGTTGGAACGCATGCATCCCAGTACCCCCGACTATTCAGTGGTGTATAACCACCTGGACCTGATGCTGGACCTTCCGTGGGAAGAATATACCGAAGATAAATACGACCTGCGGAAAGCCGAGGAAGTGCTTGATCATGATCACTACGGAATGCACAAAATCAAGGAGCGCATCCTGGAATACCTGGCCGTGCTGAAACTGAAAGGCGATATGAAAAGCCCGATCCTGTGCTTCTATGGCCCACCTGGGATTGGTAAGACCTCGCTGGGGAGAAGCATTGCCAATGCCATCGGCCGTAAGTACGTGCGCCTGAGCCTCGGTGGCATACACGATGAAAGCGAGATCAGGGGGCACCGTAAAACCTATATAGGTGCTATGCCGGGACGTATCGTCCAGTCTATTAGAAAGGTAAAATCCTCCAATCCTGTTATGATATTGGATGAGATCGACAAGGTGGGCAGCGATCACCGCGGAGACCCCAGCAGCGCCTTGTTGGAAGTGCTGGACCCTGAACAGAATCATACCTTCTATGATAACTACCTGGAATTGGAATACGACCTAAGCAAAGTATTGTTTATTGCTACTGCCAATAACCTGCAGACCATCCAACCGGCCTTGAGAGACCGCTTGGAAATCATTGAGCTTAGCGGGTATGCCATAGAGGAGAAGATAGAAATAGCCAAGCAGCACCTGGTGCCCAAGCAGAAAGATGCCCATGGACTTAAGGATTCGAAGTTTAAGATGCCAGACAAGGTACTGGAGAAGATCATATCGGACTATACCCGTGAAAGCGGTGTGCGGGAGTTGGACCGCCAACTAGCAGCCATCATGCGCTACCAGGCCAAACAGTTAGCACTGAAGAATAAATTGAAGGCTACGCTTACAGTACCTGATGTGGAGACGATCCTGGGCCGTCCAAAGTACTCCAATGAGCTGTATAAAGCAGCCAACATGCCGGGTGTGGCTGTTGGATTGGCTTATACCTATGTGGGGGGCGATATATTGTTCATTGAAACAACATTGGGTGATGGAAAAGCCGAATTGAAGCTTACCGGTAACTTGGGTAATGTGATGAAAGAAAGTGCGGCTACGGCATTATCCTACCTTCAGGCAAATGCAAAGAAGATAGGGATCGATCCCCAAGTCTTTGAAAAGAAAACAGCGCACGTGCATGTACCGGAAGGTGCGGTCCCCAAGGATGGTCCCAGTGCCGGGGTGACGATGTTAACTGCTTTGGCATCGGCCTTTACTGGTCGGAAAGTAAAGCCATTCCTCGGCATGACCGGGGAAATTACCTTGCGTGGCCAGGTGCTGCCGGTAGGAGGGATCAAGGAGAAAGTGCTGGCGGCCAAAAGAGCCGGACTGAGAGAGATCATTCTGTGCTGGCAGAACGAAAAAGATGTACAGGATATCAATCCGGATTATATCAAGGGCGTGCAGTTTCACTATGTGAAGACGATGAACCAGGTGCTGGAATTGGCCTTACAGGATTAATTCCTTAGCTTGGTTCTTATTCCACCTTATTGTGCGCTTTGTCCTTATCATATTTTTGAGTGTACAGGTACTGCTGTCCCGGGCACAGACATTGGGTGGCAGTGCTACTTATAATTTTCTGAGGCTGCCCCCTTCGGCTGTATTGTCTTCTATAGGCGGCGTCAATACATCCTTTGTATCTGGTGATGCCGGACTGGCGGCCAATAACCCGGCGCTTTTAAACCAGCGGCTTCATTCCCAGTTAGGGTTGTCGTTCAATAACTATTTTGCCGGCGTTAAGGCCTACCACCTGGCAGGAGCTTATCATCACGAAGATCTTAATACCACCTTGGGCGGTTCGGTTTTCTTTATTGATTACGGGAATATTCCTCAAACCGATGCTGCCGGAAATACAGAAGGGGCTCTACGCCCGAAGGAGTACGTGGTGCAATTCTCCGGGGGCAGGCAATATGGTGAAAAGTGGCACTACGGGGTGGCCGGCAAGTTTATTCATTCGAACTACGGGCAGTACCGGTCCTCAGGGCTGGCATTCGATATGGGCGTATTGTTCGCCGACTCCGCCCGGCAGATATCCTTTGGCCTCCTGGCCCGGAATATGGGAGCCCAACTAAGTACGTACAGTGGTCAAAAGGAGGATATGCCATTTGATCTGCAGATAGGGGTTACCAAGAAGCTATCCAAAGCTCCACTGGGCTTTTCCATTACAGCGCACCAGATACACCAGTTTGACCTGGTTTATGAAGACACCCTGTTCAATTCGGCGAATAACTTCCCCTCTAATAAATCCAACTTTAATAAGCTGTTCAGCCACTTTGTTTTTGCTACCCACTTTTATTTAGGCAGTCATTTACAATTAGCCCTGGGGTATAACCGTTTACGTAGGGAGGAGTTGAACTTAGGAAGTGCCGGCAATGGTCTAAACGGGTTTTCGGGTGGGATCAATGCCCGTTTCCGGAAAGTGCACTTCCAATTTTCACGAGCATACTTCCAACGATCTTATGCATACAACCACCTGGGTATAAACCTGCTATTGAATCAATGGGTAAGTGAAGGCAAACTGTAGCAGGTACATTAATTGTATGGTATCATTAAAGGCCTGTTTATGAATAAGTATATTCTACAAGTTGGTGTATTCTTTTTTTGCTTACTCTCCCTGGATGCTTTGGCTCAAAAGAAAGCAAAACCTGTAAAAGAAGAGACGGTTGTTGCCGACTCCATAGAATTCTACGAGGTGGAAATAGGAGTAAATCAAAAGAACTATATGACGCAGCTGGCCGGCAGTTGGTCGGTCGACTCTATGCAGAGGCAACAGAGGGCTGTCCCGGAAGCCTTATCCAACGTGGTCATCAGCTTTGACTCGGATTCTACCTTTTCGGGGAGCACAGGCTGTACTAGTGTCAACGGGACGTTCAGTCTTAAGGGAACCAGTATAAAGTTCCTGACCATCAATTCCACAAAAGCAGCTTGTGAAGGTAGCGAAGCGGAAACGGCACTCCAGCAGTTGCTTACCAAGACCGTCAGTGCCTATACGGTGGAAAACGATGTATTGCTCCTGCGCGACGGCTCAAGCAATATAGTATTCCGGGCCCATCGGAAAAAAGATTAACGAATCATCCGGTATACCTCGAAAGCTTCCGCTAAGGGAACACCGGACTGTATGCCCCGCACTATAGCCAGCGAGCGGATAAAGCTTTCTTGCATATAATCCCTTTTCTCCTGCGACTTATAATGCTTTAGTGCATTTGTTTTGGTAAACAAAGCCTCTTCCGGTATTGACTCAAAATAAGTGGGCTGGAAACGCCAGTTATTCCAGGGCAGCTCATAACCCAGGATTGTAGAATGTTTAAATGCCCTCAGGCCTTCTTCGTAAATGGCCTGATGGTCCTGGTGAATGTCATGCTGTGCCGGCAGTAAAACCATTGTGGGTTGGTACTTGTTCTTCAGGACGATCAATTCTTCTAGAACCTCCTGTCGTTTCGCCTGTAGGTGCCTGACCGTGAAGTCAAAAAGGATAAGATTTCCGTTAGGTATGCCTAAGGCAGCCGTGGCAGCTGCACATTCTACTGACAGGGTATCAGCTGGTAATTCTTTAGGCAAGGATTCAGAACAGGTGGAAAAAGCAATATAAAATACCTCGCTTCCTGCTGCAATGTGTTTGGCAATAAAGCCGCCGCAGCCCAGTTCCCCGTCATCAGTATGTGGAGCTAATATAAAAATGCGTTCAGCATTAAACATAGACCGAAGATAATAGCTAATTAACCTAATCGTATTCTTTTAGGTAGATCGTCGAATCTTTTAGCAGAGGGAAGCTTTGCCTGAATTGGGTATTAAATATGATCCTGAATTGGTTTACCGCACTCATGTCATCATAAAATCCCTTATAGTTTTTGGTAGGCAGGTAAACTGCATTGAGGTTAAGAAATTGATAGGCCTCGTTCACCGGCTCCTTGAAATGCCTGAAGCCATGGTCACCCATAAAAACTATGATAGGAGGCTTCTTCCTTCCAAGCATAAGTGAGTCCAAAAAATTCAAAAACGTTTTATTGCAATACTGCAGGTATTCTATATACTGGTGCTTATTGACCTGATTCCCCTCTACTATGGAATCGAGGGGAAAAGGCCGTCCAAGGCGATTAAAATAGTAAGGATAATGCGGCATCATAAGATGGGTGTAAACAAACCGCGGAGTGGCAGTTTCACTGTTTAACGTAGTGTAGGTGTCTTCTATCAGTTTCTGGTTGTTTTCTAGGGTACCCATGGTAACCCGGCTGATTTCCGATTGAATCTTGAAGCGGGTCACAAGGTTGAAGCGGATATCCCTGTCCATCCGCCCCAGGAGAGTTTGGTGTGTGATTAGTTTTTCCTTCGTCAGAAAGAACATCGAGTTGACCTCGGTTGGCTGACCCGAAAAGTCAAACAAGGAATGGTTTACAAACGAATAGCCCTGTGCCGAAATAAATTGGGTCAGCGCATTGTGATTGATAAGGCTATAGCAAATATTGCGGTTTTTATTGTCGTTGCTCTTTTTAGTAATACCATTGAGGTAGTCCATATTAAGGATTGAAGCAATGGAATAGGGGGTGAAGTTGTAGTTGCTCCGGGAGTTGTTGATAATATGGAATCCTCGCGTTTTCAATTCATTCTCAAAGTCACTGTTGTCAAAGCCAAATTGTTCCTTCAGGGTCCTGTTGCCCAGGTATTCATCGGCAATAATGAAATAAATATCCGGCTTAGAGCAGGTATCGCATACGGAGTAGACCAATTGAGAAGTCTCAGTTGCGCTGACTGTTTTTTTTACAAAGATCCATTGACCCAGATCCCATACAATCAAAACAATCAGCAGGACGTTAAGGTAGCCTGTTAACCGGTGAAAGCGTGAACTGGTCTTTTTTATCAGGAAATATAAAAGAACATAAAAAGCCATGAGAAAGGGGATGATCACTTTATACTTTGTCAGGATAGAATCCTCCAATAGATGTTTGACTCCATCGTGAAAGCTCCCAAAGAAAAAGAAGGTACACATGACCAGGAAGGTATAAACCGACGCCTTGCGCCAGTCCCTGTATAAAAAGTACATAATAAGACTTAGAATAAGGAAGCCGGCATAATAAGCGCCAAGGACTATTAGGGTGTTGCCTGGACTGATAAGCGGAAAGTTTTCTACATACCCATGAAGTACAAAGAAGAGCGGCAGTAAAAGAAGAAAGTACTCTTTGGAAAATATTTGTTTGGTAATAGGGGGGCTCATAAGACTTCCATCAAAAATAGCGTTCTGTCCGAAGAGTTTATCTTCTTTACCTCCTTTATGCTGAAGTGCCGGGAAAAAGCCGCTCTGAATCCCTCTTCCGTATACCAGTCGAAAGTATTGGACTTACGCTGCAGCATGAACTGCACTTTATCATCTCCAATAGGTACGAATTCAATAATTAATATGCGCCCCAGCTGTTTACAGAATTCAGCTATCCGCGCAAAAGGTACGTTTTTTCCTATTGCCAGGTGATGAATAACCGCCAGCGCCAGTACCAGGTCCGTATGCGTCCTTTCCATAAAGCTTGCCCGTTCTTCATTAGCGAAGCCTATAGAGGGAGAGGGGTTCGAAAGATCCAGTAACACGGGATAAATGCTCCTGGGATTCGCCTGTAAGGATTGATAGAGCTTACTGATGGCAAAGTGATCACCGTCGGCAGAGACGGTTCGAATGTTCTTGCTGCTAAGGATCTCGGAAAAAGTGCCGTCATTGGCACCCAGGTCTATTGCTGTAGCAATACCGGTTAACTGCTCCGTCCAATGCGTCACCAGCTCTTTTTTGTGGGGCAGGTATCCTGAACGCTGCCCGGCTTCGTCGTAATAGTCCGACCATACACCCTTGGCTTTAAACTGAAAGGACTCGACCAGGGTTTGCAGGCTCCGGAGCAGGTTCTGTAGCTTCTGCCTGGAGAAAACCACCTTACTTTCGGTTGCAGTCGACTTGCTTCCTGCCATCTTGCCTTGAAGATGTATATGCAGGTATACATGAAGGTTTAGCCGGCTGCGCCAGGGGAGCAGGCTGCTGGCCGTAGCAAGCGGGATGCCGTCAGGGTAAGCAAAGAGCAGGGGCTGAAGTGGCTGCTGGTGGTAGTGCATCAGGGCCAGGGGGGCAAGAAAGGTCTCGCAAAACTGCCGGTAAGCCACCCAGGGCCTGGTCTCGTCGTACTCTTCAAAAGACAGGGTATCAATAAAGATCAACCTGCCCTTATGCAACTGTATATTAAAAGGCGTGGCATCTTTCAGGATCATGTTGTGCGCCACACCTTTTTGTGCCAGCTGCAGCGTGAGCAGGGCTGCATCCTTTAACTGGTCAAAGCACCACTCGTAAGGGTAGGTGATAAAATGAAGCTGCTCCGGCTTTAGCGTCGTATACCAGTTTGTCTCTCCAGTAAGGTTCTCTTCCAGCTGTTGGTGCGGAAGCAGTAACTGGTCTTTTACCAGTTCGGAATAGAGCCCGGAATCTATAAAGTGATCAAAGTCCTTCCGGAACGCCTGGTTGACCTGCCTGTATATTTCTCCCTTATAGGAAAAAACAAACCCTGACGGGTCCCGGTACGAGGCTAAGTGTTGCTTGGGTTGTTCGGGAGCCATCAGGATGGTTTCATTTCTTCCGGGTAAAGCGGTAGAAAATAGACTTTATGTATAAGACAATATTCTTAAAGAAAAAGGCAACGCCCAGCACCGCGGCCACAATGGCCTGCACCAGGTAACTGCCGCTGCCCGGATCAATATATAACAGGAATGACTGCATTAGAAGTAGCTTAAGTTTGTTTTAGGTGTTATGGTTAACAGGGTCGCGTACATAAGCTGGATGGTCTGCTCAATGTCGTTTCGGTGTAGCATTTCCACCGTAGTATGCATATAGCGTAACGGGATCGATATCAATACCGAGGGACAGCCGTCATTGGCATAAGCAAACGAATCGGTGTCAGTGCCGGTGCTCCGCGAAACTGCTCTCAGCTGAACGGGGATACCTTTCTTTTCGGCCACATCCTCCACCAGTTCCAATAATTTATTGTGCACCGCAGGGCCATAGGAAAGTGAGGGACCTTTACCGCAACTAGTTTCCCCTTCAATAACCTTATTGATCATAGGGGTGGAGGTGTCATGGGTCACATCGGTTATGATAGCCACGTCCGGCTTCAGGCGGCGGGCGATCATTTCCGCACCCCTCAGGCCGATCTCTTCCTGCACGGCGTTTACTACATACAGGGTGAAAGGCAGCTTTTTGCGGTCCTCCTTTAAGAGGCGGGCCACTTCGGCAATCATAAATCCACCAATGCGGTTGTCG
>DASWYM010000612.1:0-8258 GCA_036404975.1 Chitinophagaceae bacterium | reverse complement strand
AAAAGAATGATCCGGTCTCCTTTTTGGAACGACCTGGTGCTGGCAACTGAAAAAGAGGTGGCGCCCACGGGTACGTACCCATCTGTAATGGCTACACGGGTACCGCTTATTTCTTTTAGTGTACCTTTTCCGGAAACTTCCAACAGGGGATCTTTGCTGGTGGAAGTAGCCACCAAATAACTACCGTTTTTATGATCACCCTCCCCCCGCAATACAATGCCACTGGCATTGATGCGCAGCGTACCAGGCAATTTATAAACACCCTTTTTCAGGAGAATGGTTCCTCTAAAGCCCTGCTGGTTCGCCGGACGTTTGGATAATTCATCAATAGCCGCCTGAATCTGCTCCAGGGCATTGGCAGAAGGAAATACGGTTTTTACCACTTCTACATCCGGAATGGGCCGGTCGCCGTTCCGATAGCCTACGTGGCTGAAGTCCGGGATAATATTTCCTTGTTCATCCGGAGTATAGGAAAGAGAACCGTCTTTTTGCAGGCGCACATATTTGGATTGCCATTCTTCAGCAGTCGTAAAAGAAAGTGCGGCAACAAGTACAAAGGCAGTAAGTAAGACAGGCAGTAGTATACGCATGATGCAAACAATCTTTAAAAGTTCCTTATAATATTCCTAAAAAAACGGGACACTTTGTTCCTCATGCCAGAATAGTTGAATGGTTGGCTAATGGATATAATTTCTTTTAAGCCAATAATTATTCAATTGCAATGCCTACGGATCGGAGTTTCGGTCCTTACAAAAACATTGCAAACTATATGACCAGATATTTTTCAATGCTTAGCGGTCTGCTCTTTTCCTCTGCCATGCTCTTTGCCGCAGACACTACGGACGTGATAAGCCCAAAGGGGGCTACCCGGTTTTCCCTGTTTCAGAAGAACGATCAGCTTCATTTCTCTGTTTCCTATAAGGGACAAAAAATCGTTACGGCTTCTCCTCTCGTGGCTTTGATCGGTAAACAGAACCTGACCAGGGGGGTAAGACTTAGGGGGAAGGAAGACTATACCACCAATCGTGAGTACCCGATGGCGGGAGCACACGCCCTTGCCTGGGACCGGTCCAATGGTGCCAGAATTACCTTACGTCATGGGAACGATACCTGGCAATTGGATGTTCGCGTATACGATAATGGCACCGCCTACCGGATGATCTTCCCGGGTAAGGAAGGGCAGTGGCGCATTCCGGATGAAGTCACCACCTTCAACCTGCCCGCTGACGGCACCATCTGGTACCACGATATGAACATGCACTACGAAAGCGTGCACGCCCGTAAGCAGGTCAGCCAGCTATCCGAGGGCGAATGGGTTGCTCCCCCTGCGACCATCCGGTTTCCTTCCGGGGTATATGCCGCCATTACCGAGGCGGATCTTAAAGGCTACAGTGGGATGTCGCTACAGGCCAATGGTCAAAACGGACTTGTTCTGAAACTTGCTCATCATCAGCCGACCTCTTATCCCTATCGCCTTCGCTATAGCCCCGAAGACACCCAGCGTCTGGCAAAACCGGCAGCTATTGAAGGTACCATTACCACACCCTGGCGTGTGGTAATGGTAGGAGCTGACCTGAATGCCATGGTCAACAACGATCTTGTCCAAAACTTATGTCCTTCCCCCGATCCATCCTTGTTCCCTCAGGGACCTGCGACTGCATGGATTAAACCAGGCCGTGCTGTCTGGAAATACCTGAATGGGGGAGGGGAGGGCACCCTGGCCGTCATGAAAGAGTTCAGCGACGACGCGGCAGCCCTGGGCTTTGAGCATAATATACTGGAAGGCTTTTGGGCCCGGTGGAAGGAAGGTGAACTTAAAGAACTGGTGGACTATTCAAAACAAAAAGGGGTAAACATCTGGTTGTGGAAACATTCCAAGAGCCTGCGAAATGCCGCCTCCCGCGATTCCTTCTTCCGCCTGTGTAACAACCTGGGGGTTGCGGGTGTCAAACTCGACTTTTTCGATCATGAAGCAAAAGAAGTGGTGGACCTGTACGAGTCCATACTGCAGGAAGCAGCAAAATATAAGTTGTTGGTAAACTTACACGGGGCCAATAAGCCTACGGGCCAGGCGGCTACCTATCCCAATGAACTGGTACGGGAAGCGGTCAAGGGTATGGAAGCCAGCAAACTGGCCGACAGGGCAACCCACGAAACCACGATACCCTTTACCCGCTGGCTGGCAGGCCCGGCCGAATACACCGTGCTGCATTTTGGCGTCCGTAGAATGAATACCACCTGGGCGCACCAAATAGCCAGCGCCGCCATCTTACATGCCCCTCTGCTCACTTATGCTGCCCATCCGGATACGATCCTGGCCAACCCAGCGGTGGACATCATCCGGAATATACCGGCCATTTGGGACGAAACGATTGTTTTGCCGCCCTCGGAGATCGGAGAACTGGCTGTATATGCCCGCAGGAAAGGTAAGGACTGGTTCCTGGCCGTCATGAACGGTAGAACACCCAGGAAGATCAACGTACCCCTGAATTTCCTGAACGGAACCTACAAGGCCCTGGTAGCAAAAGATGATGAGCAGAATTCAGCCTCGTTGCTGAAAATCCAGGCCCGGTATGGTGAGAAAGACAGTTTGGAAATCGATCTTGGAGAAGGTGGTGGCTACATTGCCTGGTTTTCAAAATAAATGGCGGATAAGCAAACAGGGCAGGAGCCGGTGCCCTCAACATTTTAAATGGTGCGTTATTAGGTTGAATTTTTTCATTCTGCCTACTCTACGCACTACCAACCATTCACACTTATAGAAAGAAGTTAAACGATGAAGAACCTGATTTTTTCCGTTCCGATTATTGCTTTGTTTGCCACAGGACTCAACACCGCTTCGGCGCAGCAGTACAATCAGAGCCGTCAGCAGGATCGTTGGGCCATTCAGCCGGACGGAAGTATTCTCTGGGTGATTGACCAACGTATTCCCCACGAGGATCATATTGAAATGGCTGGTGAAAAAGTAGCCTTGTGGATGCAGTATGGTGTAGACTCAACGGGCAAGGCAAAGCTAAACCGTACCCTGGTGTTCCCCACTCACCGTTTGTTGCCCCAGCGCACCATCGCCCATATGATGTACGATGTGAAAGACGAGGAGCTTCCCCGCTTTATCATCAACGACCGCCTGATGAAAACTGGCGTATTTAATGCGGCGGTGCAACAAGACCAGCCTGAAAAGGTGGTCAGCGTCCGTCACAAGGGCATCATGGAGATCCAAAGTGCGATTGGCCGGGACGGGACCCTTACATTAAGGCGCGTGTTTTTTCCTTCCACAACTAAACCGATGGCTATTGAAAAATGGGTCTTTACCAACACGGACAACAAGTCTGTTAAAGTAGAAATGGAATACCTGAAACGCGAAACGGCGCCGGCTGCCAGCCGCACCAAGGAGGGACCCCATTATTTTGTTATCAGCACCATCAACCACGGTGAGAAAACCTTGCAGCCGGGTGATTCTGTGGTGTATGCCATAAGCTACCAGGCTACCCGGGGTAAGGAACAACCCTTAATTGCCAATATTACTGTGGAAGAAGAAGCCCGGAAAAAGAGGGTGGCAGCGATCATGGCCAACCTGCAGTTGGAAACCCCGGATCCGATCCTGAATACCATGTTCGACTTTGCCAAACTCCGGGCTGCCGAAAGTATTTATAACACGAAGGGAGGACTCATGCATGGACCAGGCGGCTTGCGCTATTACGCCGCCATTTGGGCCAATGACCAGGCGGAATATGTCAACCCCTTTTTTGCCTTCCTGGGCGATGAACTGGGCAACAAGTCCTCCATGAATGCCTATCGTTGGTTTGCCCGCTACATGAATCCGGAATACAAGCCCATTCCCAGTTCCATCATTGCCGAAGGCGACGGTATTTGGCAGGGAGCTAAGGACCGCGGCGATATGGCTATGATCGCCTATGGAGCCGCCCGGTATGCACTGGCCTACGGCCATAAGGATTCTGCTGCCGTATTATGGCCCCTGATCGAATGGTCGCTGGAATACCTGCGCAGGAAGGTCAATGAGGATGGTGTGGTTACTTCGAATAGCGATGAACTGGAAGGGCGCTTTCCCGCGGGCAATGCCAACCTCAATACCAGTGCCCTGTATTATGATGCGTTAAAGTCGGCCGCCCTCCTGGGCCGCCAATTAGGGAAGCCGCAGGCGCAGGTCGCCCGTTATGAACAGCAGGCCAAAGGCATGCGCACCAATATAGAAAAGTATTTTGGCGCTACAGTGGAAGGATACGAGACCTACCGCTATTATAGGGGCAATGACACCCTCCGTGCCTGGATCACCACACCCCTGGTCGTGGATATTTTCGATCGCAAGAAAGGCACCATCTCCGCTCTTTTCTCTTCACGGCTCTGGACAGCCGACGGTTTAGCAACACTGGCGGGTAATCAAACCTTCTGGGACCGTTCCACCCTGTACGGGCTGCGTGGTGCTTTTGCTGCCGGCGAAACGGAAAAAGCTATGGACTTCCTGAAGTATTATTCCCGTCGCAGGCTGCTGGGCGACCATGTTCCTTATGCAGTAGAAGCTTATCCCGAGGGGAACCAGCGTCACCTTTCAGCCGAAAGCGGCCTGTACGCCCGCATCTTTACGGAAGGCCTGTTTGGTATCCGTCCCACTGGTTTGAATTCCTTCGATATGACACCGCGGCTGCCCGGGGGCTGGAACGAGATGGCATTGCGTAAGATCCAGGCATTCCAAACAAGCTTCGACCTGGAAGTAGCCCGTGCCGGTAAAGACAAATTGACCATTACGGTAAAGAACGGTGCTAAAACAAAAAAATACACCCTCAAGGAAGGAGCTACCCAGCGTATCCAGTTATAATGCTTTTTAAATTGCACATTGCACATAACCCGACTTTAGAGAAAGAGAGCCCAAAGGCTCTTTTTCTGCGATTAAGGCCAAAGAAAGGTGAAATTCGGTTTCACCGGTTACCGTCGTGCAGAAGCTGACCGTACTACTGGAGCGGCTGATCCTTTATGCACTTTATTGATAGAGGTATGTTCCTTATCTGCTCCATATAGAGAAAGGAATCCTCTCCTGAATTCTATTGGACTATGAAGACAGATAAAAAAGCCCTGTCTGCAATAGGAACAGGGCTTTTTTATAAAGGAAAAGTGATTGAACTACAGCAACCTGTACGCTACCACTGATTTGCCGTTAAAAGTGGGTACGTACACAATCCTTTTTTGAGGGTCGTAGCCAATATCAGCGGTGTTGATCTTCTGCTGGTGGGTTTCCAGTAAGGTCTCCACCTTTCCATCAGCGCTCACATAAAAAATATAACCACCCCATGAGGTTACGAGGTAATCTCCGTTGCCGATAGGCTCTATACCATCTCCGCCTTGCGGAAGTTGGGCAATGGTGGTCAGGTTCTTCTGGGCATCCGCTTTTAAAAACGTCCTGCCCGATGCAATGATCAGGTCATCAGCCACACTCTTGAGCCCGTTTACCCCCTTTAGGTTCTCCAGGTAAAGGGTCGGGTGGTCGTTCTGGATTTTCCAGATCCGGGCGGTACGCGAGTCCGACACATACACATTTCCTTTAGCGTCCACGGTGATGTCGTTCAGTCCCAGGGCACTGTCGATGGCTATGCGCTTTTCAATAGCGCCTTGTTTTATGTTCACCACCACCACTTCGGTGATGTCCGCTACGTACAGCCGGCCTGCGACCCGCCCCATACCCTTTGGTGCCTGCAAGCCCGTGATCCAGGAGCCATTGTAGGTCTTGCCATCTGGCGACAGCTTACCCACACCACCTTTGCCATCAGCCTCCCAGCCGCCACCGTCGATAAGGGAAACAAACAAAGTTTTCTCTTTTTCATCCGGAAGTACTGATTCCGGGACAGCTATTGTAGTATCCGTTTGCCACAGTTTCTCGAGCCGGTGCTCTTGGGCCCAGGGCGCCGTAAAGGCAAAAAGAAATAAAGGCAGTAGGATGTGTTTCATAAACAACAGGTTGTTGGTTGATTATTCGGTGACTTCGGTGATCTCAAATACATTACTGGTCAGGGGTAAAGCTCTCCCGGGGGTTACATTCATGCCTACGCTCATCAAATACTGACCCGAATAGGTCTTCTCATGTTCCGGGTGGGTGGCTTTGGTATCGGGGAAAAGGTTGATCTCTTTGATCCGGTATCTTTTGGCCGGATTCAACCCCTGCAAGGGAACTTTCGAAAGGAGATCCTTCCGCCTGCTGGTGGTGTGGTAATTAAAAAGGATCGCTTTTTCCTGCCCCGGACTCACATACATCAATACGGCACGGGGCTCGTCATAGGGCGATACCAGGCGGTACAGGTCTCCTTTCCAGATTACCTCACTTACCCGGTTATAGGTTTTCACGGCTTCATTGCTAAACAGCAGTTCCTGGGGGGTAAAGTTGTTGGTTCTTATGTCATAGCCCATTTTTCCCATCATAGCCACATCGGTACGGAATTTCAGCGACTGTCCTTTTCCCATACTCGTTACGTGGGCGGTGATCGTATTGGAAGGAAAGAAGTAGGAGTAACCCCATTGAATATAGATCCGTTCTAAACCATCCGTATTATCGCTGGGCCAGAACTCCGTAAAATACTTAAGGGCTGCATAATCGGTGCGTCCGCCACCGCCGGCACACAACATGATAGGCAGTTTGGGGTATTTGGCTCTCACCCGTTCCATGACTTTATAAAAACCGCGCGTATAGTCAATATAAAGGTGTGATTGTTTCTCTTTCAGGTAAGGTGAATACGTATTGGTCATGCTCCGGTTGCAGTCCCACTTAATAAAGGAAATACCTGGATATTTTGTCATCAGTTCATCCACGATACCAAAGACAAAATCCTGCACTTTAGGGTTGGTCAGGTCCAGCACCAACTGGTTGCGGCCATAATGCTCTGCCCGGTTGGGAAGCTTCAGGATCCAGTCCGGGTGCTTTTCATACAGCTCGCTTTTGGGATTGACCATTTCCGGCTCCAGCCAGATGCCAAACTTTATACCCATATTCTGGGCTTCTTTTACCAGGTAGCCGATACCGCTGGGCAACTTGGCGCGGTCTTCCTGCCAGTCGCCCAGGCCAGCTTTATCGTCGTTACGCGGGTACTTGTTGCCGAACCAGCCATCATCCAGCAGGAACAGGTCCACCCCCAGCTTTTTAGCTTCCCCGAACAGTTCGACCAGGCGGGTCTCGTTGAAATTCGTATGCGTGGCTTCCCAATTGTTCAGCAGGGTCATACGGGGCGCATTGCCGTCCAGCAGGGCGTGATTACGCACCCACCGGTGCAGGTTGCGGCTGGCCTGGCCTTTACCGCTGGCCGAATAGGTAAATACAAATTCCGGGGTGGTAAACGTTTCTCCCGGTTGTAAATAGTATTCCGAGGCAAACGGGTTGATCCCACTAAGCACCCTCAATCCATTGCCTTTATCTACTTCAAAGGTATACCGGAAGTTACCGGTCCAGGCCAGGGAACCGGCGATCAGTTCTCCTTCCGTTTCGGTGGAGGGCTTGTCCAGCGAAACCATAAAGGTTTGGGTCTGGTAAAAGTTGGTGCGGGTACCCAGCTTGCTTTCCAACGTTTTAATCCCGTTGGTGAGTCGTTCCTCCAGCATATTGGCCTCCCGTGCCCAGTCACCGTAAAACTGGGTAAGCCAGTATGCATCCGCATTAAAGTGAAGCAGGGAAGAAGCATACTGGGTCAGCATCACCGGCTTTTTTTCCCTGTGGCGTATTTCCGTCCAGGCTTTGATGACATCCACATCCTCATAAGCGGTAAAATGCAATACTACTTCAACGGGATAACCGGGATCTTTCAGCTGAATATCTGTTGTAGTAATAGCTCCTTTCTTTTCCTGCTGGTGACGTACATAGGTGAGTTCCAGGGATGGATTACCGTCGGCATGTACCATGCGGATGGCGGGCTCGAACTGGTTTTCCATACCCGCCGTTAAATAAACTTCCCGGCCACCGCGCAGTTGCCCGTACTCCGAAGCCGGCAGCTTCCTTCCCAGGTACGATTGATTTACTCTAAGGTTACTGCCAACTGTATATACCAGGGCGGCGTTCTTTGTCTCGATGACTATTTGTCGATTAGTTTGTGCAAGGGCGGATAATGTGCACAGAAAGGTTAGACTAAGTGCTAAATACCGTTTCATACAGCGCAAAAGCATTTATAGGTGATATACCCCGTGGGTAAAGCACAAAGAAATAGGAAAGGGGACAGACGCCGCCGCCTAAGTTTGGCGAATCGTTCAATTATTTTAGCCTGTAGGGG
>DASWYM010000611.1:0-7882 GCA_036404975.1 Chitinophagaceae bacterium | reverse complement strand
AACACGCGGTCGGCTTCGGCGGCACTTTCAATAGTCACCTGCTTTAACGTTCTGGTACCCGGGTTCATGGTGGTGTCCCACAACTGGGTGGCGTTCATTTCACCCAAACCTTTGTAGCGTTGAATGTGCACGCTGTCTTCCTTGCCGCCAGCTAAGCGCTCGGTAATCATTTTGCGCTGCTCTTCGTTGTAGGCATAGGCCTGTTCTTTACCTTTTTTTACCAGGTACAGCGGCGGCTGTGCAATGTATACATAACCGTGCTCTACCATCTCTTTCATGTAGCGGTAAATAAACGTAAGTATCAGCGTGGCAATGTGGCTGCCATCCACGTCGGCATCCGTCATGATAATGAGCTTGTGGTAGCGCAGCTTGGCCAGGTTCAGCGCTTTCGGATCTTCGGGCGTACCTACGGTAACACCCAGCGCCGTGTACATATTGCGGATCTCTTCGTTCTCGTAAATCTTGTGCTCCATGGCTTTTTCCACGTTCAGGATCTTACCCCGTAGCGGTAATATAGCCTGGAAGCCACGGTCGCGGCCCTGCTTGGCAGTACCACCGGCCGAGTCACCCTCCACCAGGTATAGTTCGCACTTTTCAGGATCCCGCTCCGAGCAGTCGGCCAGCTTACCGGGCAAACCGCCGCCACTGAGTACCGACTTACGCTGTACCAGTTCGCGGGCCTTACGGGCAGCCGTCCTTGCCTGGGCGGCGAGGATCACCTTATTGATAATGTTCTTGGCTTCTTTGGGATTCTCTTCCAGGTAAATATCCAGTGCGCGCGACACGGTCACGTCCACCACACCCGACACTTCGCTGTTACCCAGCTTGGTTTTGGTCTGGCCTTCAAACTGCGGCTCGGGCACCTTTACCGAGATAACGGCACTCAGGCCTTCGCGGAAGTCATCGCCTTCAATGGTTACCTTGGCCTTTTCAAACATGCCGTTCTTGTCGCCATACGACTTGAACACACGCGTTAAGGCCCGACGGAAACCTGCAACGTGGGTACCGCCTTCAATGGTATTGATGTTATTTACGTAGGAGTAGATATGCTCCGAATAGCTGTCGTTGTAGGTGGTAGCCACTTCCACTACCACGTTGGTCTTCTCGTCGCGGGCTTCCACATACAGCACTTTAGGCAGCAGGGATGAGCGCCCGGCGTTCTTATCCAGCATTTCCACAAACTCGGTAATACCGCCTTCACTGAAGAAGGTCTTCGAGTAGGTCATACCGGTTTCTTCGTCCTTCTCACGCAAGTCGCTGAGCTGGATATTGATGCCGCGGTTCAGGTAGGCCAGCTCGCGCAGGCGGCCTTCCAGGATATCTTTATTGTATTCAACGGCGGTAAAGATGGTATCGTCGGGCCAAAAGTGTACGGTAGTACCGGTCGTTTCGGCAGCGCCAATTTCGCGGGCAGGGTACTGGGGAACACCAATACGATATTCCTGCTCAAACAGCTTGCCTTCGCGGCGCACCGTCACGTGCAGCCTCTTACTAAGGGCGTTCACGCAGCTTACACCCACGCCGTGCAAACCACCGGACACCTTGTAGCTGCCTTTGTCGAATTTACCGCCGGCGTGCAGCACGGTCATTACTACCTCCAGGGCCGAACGGCCTTCCTTGGCGTGGATACCCGTTGGGATACCACGGCCATCGTCTTCTACGGAAATGGAATTGTCCTCGTGAATGGTCACAAAGATGTTCTTACAATAGCCGGCCAGGGCTTCATCGATAGAGTTGTCCACCACCTCGTACACCAGGTGGTGCAGACCCTTTACACCGATATCGCCAATATACATGGCGGGACGCTTGCGCACCGCTTCCAGTCCTTCGAGGACCTGGATGCTATCGGCGCCGTAACCGGGAGTGGTAGCGGGTACGGGAGGAGGCGTTACATTGTCTAAAATATCGCTCATTTTGAGGGTAAAATTTAGTTGTATTGATGGTTCGGGACCATTCCTGCAAATGTACCGAAAAAGGGGGGCTTTGCCAAGGCGCAAGACGTTAAAAAGAAGGCGGTTTTCAGGGGTGTTATCAACAAAAAATACCCGTTTGGGGACGCCGGTTTGTGGTTGAAAAAGCAGGGGGTTATAAAACATGGAAAACCTTGGGCGCCTGCAGTCATTCCAGGGCCCAAAACCAGCTTTCCGTAGCGGAAAGGCCGGGCTACAGGCAGAAAAAAGCATAGCTACTTCCACTACAAGCCATATATAAAGCATATACAACCCATATATAACCCATTCCTTTAAAGAGATGCCTTATATATGGTTTATATATGGCTTATATATGGGTTATATATGGCTTATACCCCCTTCGGGTGGGCAGGGATTAGGGATTGGGAATTAGGAATTAGGAGGGTTGACCATCTGGAAGCGTTCTCATGGCTTGAAGGGACGCCAGGGTGGACATAATTTAATGCTCCATGGATGCTGCACCCCGGCAGGGATTGAGCTGCGGAAAGGAGGGGGCTGCGGGGCAGGGACATAAAAAAAGGCTGACCCGGGGCCAGCCTTTCAAACAGTTTAGTAAGCAGTTCACAGGGAGTTTACCTTCTCTTCCATGAGTTGCTTGATGATCTTTTCCAACTCATAGATGCGCTTTTCCAGTTCGGGCAGGTTGCGGAACACTGCCTGGCTGCGCAGGGCACTGGTATAGTCGGCTGCCGGTGAGCCGGTAACGGTGGTGTAGGGATCCTTCAGCGACTTGCTCACCCCGCTCTGGGCGTTGATCTTGGAGCCGTCGGCTACCTGGATGTGACCTACAAGTCCTGCCTGTCCTCCGATCATGACGTTGTTGCCGATCTTGGTGGAGCCGGAGACGCCGGCCTGGGCTGCAATAACGGTAGAATTGCCTACTTCCACGTTGTGGGCTATCTGGATCAGGTTGTCGAGCTTGGCACCCGCACGGATGCAGGTGGAGCCCATGGTAGCCCGGTCGATGGTGGTGTTGGCCCCGATCTCAACATTGTCCTCGATGACCACGTTGCCGATCTGGGGCACCTTTTTAAAGGATCCGTCTGCCTGGGGCGCAAAGCCAAAGCCATCGGAGCCGATAATGGTGCCGGCATGAATGGTCACGTTGTTGCCGAGCAGGCAGTCGTGGTAGATGCGTACGCCGGGATGGATGATGCAATTCTCACCAATGGTCACGTTGTCGCCGATATAAGCACCGGGAAATACCTTGGTGCCGGTGCCTACCTTTACTTTTTCGCCGATGTAGGAGAAAGCGCCGATATACACGTCTTCGGCCACTTTAGCGGTGGAGGCAATATAAGAGGGCTGCTGGATGCCTTTCATCTGCTGGGTGGCCAGCTCCTGGTACTTCGAAAGCAGCAGGGCAAAGCCGGTGTAGGCGTCCTTAACCCTTATGAGGGTGGGCTTTACAGGACCTCTCAGCTGGTATGATTCGTTGACGATGGCGATAGAAGCGTTGGTGGTATAGAGGTAGTCTTCGTATTTAGGATTGGCTAAAAACGTGAGCTGCCCATCCGCAGCCTCTTCAATCTTACCGAAAGAAGACACGGCTGCATCAGCATTCCCCTCAATTTTCCCATCTATTAATATAGAAATCTGGGCGGCTGTAAACTGCATAAACGATTAGTCAAGTGTGTCAAATAGGTCAAAATAGTCAAAAAATGCGAAAACTCAGGTGCAAAGATCAAAGGCACAAACGTAGTTCTCCCGCTGATTCGTATACCAGTGTTCACTATTTTGCAGGCCCGGTCTTTTTACCTGAGGAAGCAAAGGTAGTATTTTTTGACAGGGGTCGACAATTGCCTGTGGATTAGGGCGTTGTCGATGCGCGAAATGTCGGTTACGGTGCCATCCTTAAACAGGATGTTGATGTGTTCGTCCAGGGGATTGTACATCGTGTTGGCCGCCTCGCCGGTAAAGACAAAATAGGAGGCTTCCGCTTCGGAAATATCCAGTTTCTGGGCCGTATCGTTGCGCAGGGCCGCCACCAGCAGGGGGTCGAAGGGTTCGGACTGGAAACGTACCTTCAGCAGCTTACGCTCCACCAGTCCCTTGCACAATCTTGACAAAACTTTATCAAAGTGCCCGCACCAGATCTTAAGGGTACACATTACGTCGGTATCATCCAGCTGGGTAAACTTCTCCAGGTGGCGGATAAAGTTGCCGTCGGGCTTGTGTTCCTTCAGGAAGAAATCCAGGATAGCCGAGGCGGCGGGCACCTCGATACCGGCAGCAATGAGCTCCTGCGCCCGCTCGATGATGCGCACGAGCATCTTTTCAGCCGACACCACCGTTTTGTGCAGGTACACCTGCCAATACATCAGGCGGCGGGCCACCAGGAATTTCTCCACCGAGTAGATGGCTTTTTCCTCGATCATGAGCTCGCCTTCGTGCACCACCAGCATCTTTAAGATGCGGTCGTAGCCAATGACCCCTTCAGCCACACCGGTAAAGAAGGCATCGCGGGTGAGGTAGTCCATGCGGTCCACGTCCAGCTGCCCGGAGACGAGCTGGTGGAGGTACTTCTTGGGATACTTACCGCTGAAGATATCAATGGCGGTCTGCAGTTCGCCGCCCAACTGGTCGTTGAGCAGCTGCAGGATAAGGGTGGAGATGTCTTCGTGGTGCACACCCCTGATCAGCTTGCGTTCCAGGGCGTGCGAATAGGGCCCGTGGCCGATGTCGTGGAGCAGGATGGCGATCCTGGCGCCCAGCTCTTCGTCGGGGGTAATGTCAACACCCTTGTTCTTAAGCTCGGTAAGGGCAAGGCCCATGAGGTGGTAAGCCCCCAGCGAGTGGTGCAGGCGGGTATGTACGGCACCGGGGTACACCAGGGAAGCAAAGGCCATCTGGTGGATCCTGCGCAGGCGCTGGTAGTAGGGGTGAGAGATGATTTCGAAAACCAAAGGGTGATCGATGGTTATAAATCCATGCACCGGGTCATTGATGATCTTGCGTACATATGCCATGCGGAAATAGGTATTCGGACGGCAAAAATAGTATATCGCCTCCTGACCTATCTTGTTAAATCAATTGGCGGTTGGTCCATTATGGTTAAATTGTGCGGTAAAGATTTTGCATTCCCTTACCTAACTTCTAAGAAACAGGCGTAGAATATTATGAGTTTAGCAAAAATACTTTGGGTGGACGATGAGATCGAAAGCTTACAATCGCACAAGATATTCCTCGAAAATAAAGGCTACGAAGTACAGACCCTCACCAACGGCTTTGATGCCATCGACTTTGTGAAGGAGAACTTCGTGGACGTGGTGCTGCTCGACGAGACCATGCCGGGCATCACCGGCCTGGAGACACTGACCAAGATCAAGGAGGTGAACGGCCAGATCCCCGTGGTGCTCATCACCAAGAACGAGACCGAGAACCTGATGGACGATGCCATCGGCAGCCAGATCACCGACTACCTCATAAAGCCGGTCAACCCCAACCAGGTGCTGCTCTCGCTAAAAAAGATCATTGACAACAAGCGCTTAGTGGCTGAAAAGACCACGACGGCCTACCAGCAGCAGTTCCGGAACCTGTTTATGGCCCTGAACTCCAACCCGAATTACACGGAGTGGATGAGCATCTATAAAGAATTGGTGTACTGGGAGCTGAGCCTGCAGAAGAGCGATTCGCCCGAGATGCAGGAAGTATTCCAGACCCAGAAGAACGAGGCCAATACCGAGTTCTTTAAGTTCATCTCGAGGAACTATGCCCAGTGGCTGAAGCCCTCTACCTCCGACAAGCCTGTCCTGTCGCACACGCTGGTGCGCGAGAAGGTAATGCCCGCTGTCGAAAAAGGGGTGCCGACCTTCTTTATCCTCATCGATAACCTGCGCTACGACCAGTGGAAGTCCATTCAGCCCATCTTCGCCGAGAGCTTCCGCATCGTGGAGGAGGACACGTTCTACAGCATCCTGCCTACGGCCACTCATTATGCGCGCAATGCCATCTTCTCCGGTATGCTGCCCATAGATATCGAAAAGAAGTTCCCCGTGCAGTGGAAGAACGACGACGAAGAGGGAGGAAAGAACCTGAGCGAAGAGGAGTTCTTCCGTGCACAGATCAAGACGCTGGGCGAATCGAACCTGCGTGTCACCTATACCAAGGTGCTGAACAACCAGGCCGGACTGGACCTGGTGAACAACGTGCACAACCTGCTCAATAATGACCTCAACGTCATCGTCTACAATTTCGTAGATATGCTGAGCCACGCCCGCACCGAGATGGAAGTGCTGAAGGAGCTGGCGGGCGATGAAGTAAGCTACCGCTCCATTACCACCTCGTGGTTTGAGCACTCGCCGCTGCACCAGGCCCTGAAGAAGATCTGCGATAAGAATATCAAGATCGTGCTGGCTACCGATCATGGCTCCGTACGCGTGAAAACCCCGGCCAAGGTGATCGGCGACAAGCAGACGACCACGAACCTTAGGTACAAGCACGGGCGCAACCTGAATTACGACCCCAAGGAGGTGCTGGCCTTCCGCGATCCCAAGGAAGCGGGCCTGCCTACGCCCACGGTGAACTCCTCGTACATCTTTGCCGGGGAAGATACTTTCCTGTGCTATCCCAATAATTACAACCACTACGTGAACTATTACAAGAACACCTTCCAGCACGGGGGCATCTCCCTGGAGGAGATGATCGTGCCGGTGGTGCAGATGGTGAGCAAGTAGGGTGAGTAATGAGTGATGAGTGATGAGTAGGGGTGAGGCAAGAATAGAACCTGACTAAATTGATAAAGACCAGCCTGAAAAGGCTGGCCTTTTTTGTTGGAAAGCAGGGAGAATGAGTGTGCCTTTAGGTAAGGAACGGGGGCTGGTTTGGGGAATTGGTGGATGAAACGATATTTTTGCAGCTTACTAAACTCCCTCAAAGGGCATGAAGTACACACAAACAACGCTGGACAAGATTGAAAAGATCGTAGAGGAATGCGGCTATATCGTTCGGTACGAGCGGGGCTCGTTCCAGAGCGGGTACTGCATCCTGGAGCAGAGAAAGGTGGTGGTGCTCAACAAGTTCCTGCAGCTCGAGGGACGGATCAACACCCTCATTGATCTAATCCCCCAGTTACAGATCAATGCGGAAGCCCTCACACCCGATAGCCGAAAGTGGTACGACGACATCATGGGCCGCTATCATGCGTCCCGCGAGGGGAGCAGCGAGGACGAGCAGGCCTCATAAATTCACACGGGAACTCTTTTCGGTTAGCGCCCGCAGGGCTACATTTGTAAGGTGAGCTATCCCCCACTAACCATTACATTTTTGGGTACCGGCACCAGCAGTGGCGTGCCCATGATCGCCTGCAACTGTTTTGTCTGCACCTCCCCCAATAAAAAGGACAAGCGCCTGCGCTCCTCCATCCTGGTGCAGTCGGGGCAGACGACGCTGGTGGTGGATACGACTCCCGATTTTCGCTACCAGATGCTGCGCGCCAAAGTGGGGTGGCTCGATGCCGTGCTGTATACACATCCCCACAAAGACCATATTGCCGGCCTGGATGATGTGCGGGCCTACAACTTTATCCAGCAGCAATCCATACAGGTCTATGCCAACTCGCTGACCGAAGAAGCCCTGAAGCGGGAGTTCAGCTACGCCTTTGCTGACAAGAAATACCCCGGTGTGCCGGAGATCGACCTGAACACCATCACCCTCGACCCCTTTACGGTAGGCGATATACCGGTGCAGCCCGTAGGAGTGTGGCACCTGAAGATGCCGGTTTACGGCTTCCGGTTTGGGAAGGTTACCTACATCACCGACGCCAACCGCATTGATGAAAGCGAGAAGGAAAAGATCTGGGGCAGCGAAGTGATCATCATCAACGCCCTGCGCAAGGAAAAGCACATCTCGCACTTCTCGCTGGGAGAAGCTATGGAGCTGGTGAAGGAGCTGCAGATCCCGAAGGCTTATTT
>DASWYM010000610.1:0-9943 GCA_036404975.1 Chitinophagaceae bacterium | reverse complement strand
TCCCTTTTTCCTCCTCGCTGTTGCTGCGCAAGGCCGATCTGCTGATCTCTACGCGCCGCTACCGAGATGCACTGGAGATCCTGGAGCGCGCCGAACTGTTTGATGCCAACGATATCAACCTCCATATATTGAAGACCGATGCCTACCTGGCGCTGGACCGGCAGGATAAGGCGGTGGAGATACTCGAAGAGGCTATCACCCGCTACGAAGGCGACGAAAAAGTGGAATTGCTTTTCGAGCTGGCTGACGTGTATGACGATTACGAGGAGTTTGACAAAGTATTCGACTGCCTGAAGCTGGTGCTGGAGGAAGACCCTACCAGCGAAGAAGCCCTTTACAAGATCTGCTTCTGGACCGATTTTACCGGCCGTAACGAAGAAAGCATCCGGTTGCACCTGCGTATCATAGACGAGCATCCCTATAGCGAGCTGGCGTGGTTTAACCTGGCAACCGCTTACCAGGGACTGAAGCTGTACGAAAAAGCGATCGATGCCTATCAGTATGCCCTGGTGATTGACGAGAAGTTTGATTATGCCTACCGCAATATCGGCGATGCTTATATCCGGATGCGCAAGTACAAGGAGGCCATCGAGGCGCTGGAAAAGGTGCTGGAACTCTCCAAGCCCGAGGAAGTGATCTACGAGGCCATCGGCCACTGCTACGACCGGATGAAAAACTTCGCCCAGGCGCGTTTCCATTACCGTAAGGCCTCGCACCTGAACCCCGAGGACAGCAAGCTGTATTACAAGATTGCCTGTACTTATTACAATGAAGACCAGCTGGCACCGGCCGTAAAGCAACTGGAGACGGCCCTGAAGCTACATCGCCACCAGCCGGAATATAACCTGCTGATGGGAGAGTGCATGCTGCAGCAGGGACGATTGAAGGAGGCGATTCAGTACTTTTCTACCATCGTGCGCCTGAAGCCGAAAAAGATTGCCGGCTGGGAGGCCCTTATCCGGTGCCTGTATTATGCTGAGTTTCACAACGAGGCACGCCAACAGGCCCTGGCCGCCCTGGAGATCACGAACAACAAGCCAATTTTCATATACTACCTGAGTGCGATATTAATGGCAATGGGTAAACCAAAAGAGGCTTTGTTGTACTTGGAAAAGGCTTTAATGACGGCTCCCAAGATGGTCAACAAGTTTGTGGCGCTGGATCCTTCCCTGTTACAGAACCCGCAGGTGGTGGATGTGATTGCCCGCTATAAACGCAAACGTTCTAAATAACGCATCCGAACGTTTACTTCCCTAATTTTGCCCGCGATTTCAATATCGTGTATCAAACTGCTTAACATGAATTTCAACCTGACTCAAATTCCTGAGCGTTTTCTGAAACCCCGTACCTCTGGAATAACTATGGTGATGGATAAAGGCCTAAGTGTTGCGGAAGCAAAAAACTTTATGAGCGTTTCTCACCCCCATGTCGATATAGTAAAACTGGGTTTCGGTACCTCGTTCGTGACTCCCAACCTGGAGGAAAAGCTGGAGGTGTACCGCTCGTATGATATCCCCGTTTATTTTGGAGGCACCTTATTCGAGGCCTTCCTGATCCGCAACCAGTTTGAGGACTATATTGCGGTATGTAAAGAATTCGGTATTTCCTATATGGAGGTGAGTGATGGTTCCATCACCATTCCCCATGCCGAGAAGTGCGGCTACATCGAAAAACTGACCAAGCACGGAACGGTGCTCAGCGAGGTAGGCAGTAAGGATGCGGCACATATTATTCCTCCCTACAAGTGGATCGAACTGATGCGGGCGGAACTGAATGCCGGTTCTACTTACGTGATTGCGGAAGCCCGCGAAGCGGGTAACGTGGGTATCTACCGTGGTTCCGGTGAAGTGCGGGAAGGCCTGGTGCAGGAGATTCTGACCCAGATACCCGGCGAGAAGATCATGTGGGAAGCGCCGCAAAAAGCGCAGCAGCTGTACTTTATCGAGCTGTTGGGCCAGAACGTAAACCTGGGCAATATTGCCCCTACCGAAATGCTGCCGCTGGAAGCGATGCGTATCGGGCTGAGAGGGGATACATTCCACCTGTTCCTGGACAAAGAAACTGTAGGATGAGAGTCTTCGGCCTGATCGGGAAGACGCTGAAGCATTCCTTCTCCAGGGTCTATTTTACACAGAAGTTTGTACAGCTGGGACTGACTGATTGCCGGTATGAGAACTTCGAGATTCCTTCTATAGATGATTTTAAGGCCCTCCTGGACTCCGAACCGGAGCTGGAAGGGCTTAATATTACCATCCCGTACAAAGAGGCTATATTGCCCTTCCTGGACCGCCCAATGGAGGTGGTCAGAGAGGTGGGCGCCTGCAATTGCATTAAATTCAGCGGGGGGAAGCTTTATGGCTTTAACACCGATGTGGTAGGCTTCCGCCAGTCGTTGCAGAAAGTACTTTTGCCTCATCATACACGGGCCCTGGTGCTGGGTACAGGCGGTGCGGCTAAGGCCGTGCACTATGCCTTAAAAGAACTGGGCATTACTTCCGCACCCGTGTCGCGCAGCCCCGTGGAGGGGGGCTTTACCTATGAAGCGATCACTAGGGAGGTAATCGAAGCGCATACACTCATTGTGAATACGACCCCGGTGGGAATGTATCCCAGGGTGGACGAAGCGCCTTCGTTATCGTACGAGTACATGACTCCGCGCCACTTGCTCTACGACCTTACCTATAATCCCGCTAAAACGATGTTCCTGCAAAAAGGGGAGGAGCGAGGGGCCCGTATCTGCAACGGGCAGGAGATGCTGGAGCTGCAGGCAGAGGAGAGCTGGCGGATCTGGAACAGCCCTTTACCCTTTTAGCAGCTGCATCGCGCGTTCCGGTACCGCCACTACCTTGCGGGCGGTGTAATCGAAGCAGATCATGCCTGTTTTGGCCAGTGCCACCACTACTTCTTTATCCCCATCCAGCTTAGTGAACTTGTAAAACAGGTCAAAGCCTACGCGGCTGAACTCCCCTGCAGTTACCGCTGCCGTCAATACATCACCATAGAAAGCCTCGCTTTTGAACTCGATGCCGGCATCACTCATGATCAGGCTGGCGGTGTCGAACTGCAGTTCGGAGAACCCAAAGCTTTTCAGGTATTGCATGCGGGCTTCGTGCACCAGCGACAGGATGGCATCGTTGCCTACGTGACCGCCGTAGTTCAGGTCGGTAATGCGTACAGGGATAGTGGTTGAAAATGAGAAGTGCTCGGGCAGCACCAGTTTAATCCTAGCCATGGCCAAGATTAGCGATTTTCTTCTAAAGTTTTGATCATATCGATCAAAGAGGCAAAGTCGCCGGAAGGAGAAGCCAGTGAGGAGGCCATTTTCTGCAGGGCTTCGATATTCTCCTGGCACTGGAAGCGTTCGAAGGCGGCACTATGCTCGGCACAATCAAAGACAGGGTATACTTTTCTGGAGAGACGCACAGGCTTGCCGGTTTCGGTTGCTACGGTCATGTAGCGGCCCGGTGCCGGGCGTGGGTTGGCGCTGGCCACGGAAGGCTTATCGCCAGTAGCCGTAGCGGTGCGGCGGTCGGTATTTATTTCCTGCTTACTTTTCTGTCTGTGTTCCGGAACCCGATCGGGGTCTTCCGTTTGGCGAACGGTCACTTCCCCGCTCGCGGGCTGCGGAGCCTTGCCGGTGGGGACGGACACAGAAGGTTGCCGGGCTACTTTGCGGGAGTCGCTGCTGTTGTATACCAGGTAGGTAATGGTGAGTGCCACCAGCACCAATATAGCTGCTGCGCCGGCATAACGCAGGGCGGTAGTGTAGCGTTTATAAAACGGGATCGTCCTGGAGGGGGCGTCCTCTGCTGCGTCTATTTCGGAGGCAATCACTTGCCACAATTGGGGGGCTGGAGCTGCTTCGAAGGCCCGCAGCTTTTCGGCTGCCCGGGTTGTTTGCTCATCCAGCGCATCGCTGATGGCGTCCCACATGGCTGAAGGAGGCTCAACTTCGAGTTGTAACAGTCTATGTTGAAGTTGATTACTCATTACGTGGTTCTTTTTTCTTCTCGATGTGTTGCTTTACCAAATCCTGCAAAATAATCTTCGCTCTCGACAACTGAGATTTGCTGGTGCCTTCGCTGATGCCCAGCGATTCTGCTATCTGCCGGTGAGTGTACCCCTCAACAACATACATGTTAAAAACGGTACGGTATCCGGGCGACAGCTGTTGCACCAGTTTGATGATATCTTTTTCGGCCAGGCTGTCCAGCACACTTAGGTAAGTAGCTTCCACGGAGTTTTCCTCCCGCTCGGTGATGGGCTGCATATAGGTCTTGCGGCGGAACTGTTCAATGGCCGTATTGACAAATATGCGCCGGATCCAGCCTTCGAAAGAACCTTCCCCCCGGAAACTGCCGATCTTTCGGAACACCTTGATAAAGCCTTCCTGTAAAATATCCTCAGCCTCTTCGGTGTTGCCGGCATAACGCAAACAAACGCCAAACATCTTAGCCGAATAGCGCTCATATAATTCCCGCTGCATCTTGCGGTCTCCGCTAATGCAGCCTGCAATTAAGTCGCTCTCCGGGATGGTTTGGTTGCTTGGTTTGTTCAATATTTACTCTTTACTCTTTAAATTATTCAAAAATACTACCAGTTTATCTACCGCTTTCTTCCGGTGGCTAAACATGGACTTTTCCTGTAACGACATTTCGGCGAAGGTTTTATCACCCCCTTCGGGGATGAAGACAGGGTCGTAGCCAAAGCCCTGGGCGCCCCTTTTCTCATCAATGATCCGCCCGCGGCAGATTCCTTCAAAGAGGTGCTCTTCGCCATCGAGCGACAGGCAGATAACCGTGCGGAACCGGGCCTGCCGGTCCTGATGTCCAGAGAGGTTGGCCAGCAGCTTCTCAATATTGCGGTCAAACGATCGCCCGTCGCCGGCATAGCGGGCCGACTGCACGCCGGGGGCGCCGTTCAAGGCCGCCACTTCCAGGCCCGTGTCTTCGCTGAAGCAGTCTTTTCCCGTCATGCTACGGATGGTGCGGGCTTTTTCGCGGGCATTGTCTTCCAGGGTGTTGTGCGGTTCGGGAATATCCACATCGATGCCCGCCTCTTTTAAGGAAATGGAGTGGATATGGGGGGGCAGTACGGCATTGATCTCTTCTACCTTGTGCTGGTTGTTGGTGGCAAATATCAGTTCCATGCAGGGATATTAAATACTGAACATCTTCTTCAAAGATGGCCATAATTGGCGTTTGATGGTTACTTCTTTTTCCACGTCCGACAGGGCGGGGCTGGAAAGATAGGTGCGGCCGTTGAACTGTTGGATCTGGAAATGCGGGAAGTTGATGGGCAGCCCGGCTTCCAGCGGCGATACATCGAACAGCAGCACAAACCGGGAGCCCAGTTGCTGTTGCAGCGGTGCCAGGTCGGTGCGGGTAGTTTTCCAGTTGACGATGGCCACATCGCCCAGGCTAAGCTGGCAGGCGGCCAGGATGGCCGTCAGGAAGTTCAGTTCCCCGTCAGGAAGGTAGACGGCATCATCTTTCGACACGAGGATGAGTATCCCTTTTTCATTGCGCCCCAGGAAGTTAACCTCCTTTTGTGCAGGAACTTCTGCGCCTTTCGGGGCGGCGGCTGCATGCGGGGGATCGTCGATGATTTTGCTGTCCGGAGGTGCTGTGGGCACATTGCTTGTACTGGATTCTACCAGGGTGTTTGTATAGAGATCGGAGATGAGCCGGGGCTTCAGTTTTATATCATTCAACGACATGAGTTCTGTCAGGTTTAACAGGTGGTCTGAGCTTATTTTCGTTTATTTGCAGCGCTAAATTAATTTATTATGCTTGCTACTATGGACATTACAATTAATAAGGTTGAGCGAAGCAAATTGCAAGACCTTAATTTAGACAATTTACCCTTTGGAAAGTTCTTTTCCGACCACATGCTGGAAGCGGACTTTGAGGGTGGCGAATGGAAGAATGTTGAAATCAAGCCGTATCAACCCTTATTACTTAGCCCGTCCTTAGCGGCATTGCACTATGGACAAGCGATTTTCGAAGGCATCAAGGCTTATAAGGACGTAGAGGGAAACGCTTATATCTTCCGTCCTTTCGACAACTTTAAGCGCTTTAATATTTCCGCCGAGCGCATGCAGATGCCTTCGGTTCCGGAAGAGATCTTTATGGAGGGCATGAAACAGCTGGTGGGCCTGGACAAGAACTGGATCCCCCAGAAGCAGGATCATTCCCTGTATATCCGCCCGTTTATGTTTTCCTCGGATGAACTGATTGGTGTTCGTCCTTCGGAGAACTATAAGTTCCTGACCATTTTAAGCCCTACAGGGCCCTATTATAACGCCCCGATGCGCATCTACGTGGAAGAAAAGTACGTGCGTGCCGTTCCAGGAGGCGTAGGCTACGCAAAGGCAGCCGGTAACTATGGTGCGTCCATGTATGCTACCGCCCAGGCCAAAAAGATCGGCTACGACCAGGTGTTGTGGACCGATGCTTTTGAGCACAAATATGTCCAGGAAATCGGTACGATGAACGTGATCTTCGTGGTCGGCAATAAAGCCATTACCCCCGACCTGGCGTCCGGAACCATCCTGGGGGGGGTTACCCGCGACAGCGCCCTGACGCTGCTGAAGGAAATGGGCCTGACGGTGGAAGAACGCCCCATCAGCATTGATGAACTGATGGATGCCTATAAGGCCGGCGAGCTGAAGGAAGTGTTCGGGACCGGTACCGCTGCGACCATTTCCCTGATCAAGGAACTGCGTTACAAGGACTTCGTCATGAACTTCGACGTGGAGAAGTGGGAGGTGGCCACCACCGTGAAGAAGTGGTTAACCGACATCCGCGAAGGCAGGAGAGAAGACAAGTACGGATGGATGGTTAAAGTCGGTTAATTGTTAAGATTTTTATATTGTGAATCCCAGGTCGTAATGATTTGGGATTTTTATTTTGACGATTAAGAGGTATCCGTTACCTTTGCCGTCCCAAAAATAAAGGTTCGTAATGCCTACTATTCAACAGTTAGTACGTAAAGGAAGAGAAATAATTCGCGCAAAGAGTAAATCCAGGGCTCTGGATAGCTGCCCACAGCGCCGTGGTGTTTGTACCCGTGTGTATACAACAACCCCCAAGAAGCCAAACTCAGCGCTTCGTAAAGTAGCGAAGGTTCGTTTGACCAACAAAGTAGAGGTTATCGCTTATATCCCTGGTGAAGGTCACAACCTGCAGGAGCACTCCATCGTGCTGATCCGCGGTGGTCGTGTGAAGGATTTACCCGGTGTGCGTTATCATATCGTTCGTGGTTCCCTGGATACTGCCGGTGTAAAAGACCGTAAGCAGAGCCGTTCCAAGTATGGCACCAAGAAGGATAAAGGTGGTCCAAAACCAGCCGCTAAAAAATAATTCAAACACATCTGTAAGTCTTAATTAATATAGATCATGCGTAAAGCACAAGCAAAAAAACTTCCCCTCGCTCCAGACCCACGTTTCAACGATAAGTTGGTGACCCGTTTTGTGAACAACTTAATGTGGCAAGGAAAGAAAAGTGTTGCCTTTGATATTTTCTACGATGCCGTAGACAAAATATCCAAGCAAACTGGTGAAGACGGCTACGAGATTTGGAAAAGAGCCTTGTCCAACGTTACGCCTGCCGTAGAAGTACGCAGCCGTCGTATTGGGGGTGCTACCTTCCAGATTCCATCAGAAGTTCGCCAGGACAGAAAGATCTCCCTGAGTATCAAATGGGTGATCCGCTACAGCCGCGAGCGTAACGGCCGCAGCATGGCGGATAAGCTGGCCAACGAGCTGATTGCTGCCAGCAAAGGTGAAGGTGCTGCTTTCAAAAAGAAGGAAGATACCCACCGTATGGCTGAAGCCAACAAGGCCTTTGCCCACTTTAAAGTATAATCGAACCTTTGGGTATAAAAGAAAACCATCCGCAAGCGGATGGTTTTTTATTAGGTGATAGCCTGATCCTACGATCAGGCGTTATCATTATCCGTATCGGTGGCACCGCCACCAAAGTCGCCGGAGCCCTGCTCATCGCTGTTGGTTTCGCCGCCACCAAAATGGCCCAGTCCCGGAGCCCCGCTGTCAAATACATCAGTAGGGGTAGTTACTCCTTCGGGCGTTTGCGTGCCAGTCGAAATATCAGAACCTTCATACTGGCCACTACCGATTATTCCGGTATTTTCTGTCCGGGTGATTTCGGCATCAGTGCCACGACCTTCACGGCCTAAGCCGGTTTTGCCCTGGGTAGAAGCCCTGTTGCCGCCTTCATTGCTGCGACGGCCGCCGGATGCACCCCCGGTAGCTGCGCCTCCGCGGGAACGGCTGCTGGTCGTGCTGCTTGAAGTGCCCTTTCCGGTGCTGGACTTGCCCCCGGTAACTCCTCCTTTAGAAGCTGCTCCGCCCTTAGCTGCTCCGCTTTTCTTAGTAGCTGTGCTGGCGGAGGCCAGCCCACGGCTGGAAGAAGTGTTTCTGGAAGCTGAAGACCCACTGCTGCGGATAGCAGAAGAACCTCCCTTGCTCGCTGAGCTGCCCTTGCTGGTCGTAGAGCGGCCAGTGGATGCACTCCTGCTGGAGGCAGAGGAACCACCCTTAGAAGCTGAAGACCTTGAAATTCCTTTGGATGTTCCACCCTTGGAGGCGCTTTTTGCTGCACCACCCTTGGCTGCACTCTTTGAGCTACCTCCTTTGGAGGCTGCACCACTCTTAGCTGCTACGGCTTTCTTGGCAGACTTGCTGGCAGAGGCCAGGCCACGGCTGGTTGAACTGCCCTTGCTGACGGTAGAACGGCCGCCTGCTGCACTCCTGGAGGCAGAAGAACCGCCCCTGGAAGCTGAAGATTTAGAAGCGCCTTTAGAGGAACCGCTCCTGGATGCTCCACCTTTGGAGGCGCTTTTTGCTGCGCCACCCTTGGAGGCACTCTTTGAGCCACCTCCCTTGGAAGCAGCGCCGCCCTTAGCCGCTACGGCTTTCTTGGTAGACTTGCTGGCAGAGGCCAGGCCACGGCTGGAAGAACTGCTCCTGGATGCGGAACTGCGGCCACCGGATGCACTCCTGGAGGCAGAAGAACCGCCCCTGGAAGCTGAAGATTTAGAAGCTCCTTTAGAGGAACCGCTCCTGGATGCCGATGACCCACCGCGGGATGCTGATGAGCCACCACGGCTAGCTGAAGATTTTGATGCGCCACCACTGCGGGAAGAAGAACTGCCCTTGCTGGCTACGCTTTTTTTGGTGGCTTTGCTGGCTGATGCCAGGCCCCTGGAAGAAGATCCTTTAGAGGCGCCTCCTTTGCTGGCTGTGCTGCGACCGCCAGAGGAGCTTTTTGAAGCGCTTTTGGAGGCGCTGCCACGAGAAGCGCTGCTTTTAGAAGCTGATGATCCACTCCTGGAGGAAGAAGAGGAACCACTTCTCGAAGAAGAACCGCTGCGGCTGGAAGATGAACTTTTACTGGCTGCTTTTTTAGGAGCAGCTTTGGAAGAAGAACTGCCGCCAGCACTTTTGCTGCCTGCTTTTTTGGCTGCGGCCTTCTTGGTTGATGTTGCCATATTTAATGGGTTTTGTGTGAGGGTTAATAAAATTTGTGTTTTGAAATTACAACGTTGTAAATGATTTGCAAAAATTATGCAAGGGGTAGTTTACAAATATTACAACCTGCCTCAAAGAGGCTTTTCTATACAGGGTTAGCTTTAACAAACATTGTTTAATTGAATACTATAAATGCAGTCCAATTCCTTACCTTTGCACCCTCAAATTAGGCTTGTACCAAAGGGTCAATAGTGCCCGGGTAAGCTGAAATGCAGGTGAGTAGCGGGTTTGGTGCCGGAAGAGGAGGTGAAATGAGGCGTGCGGCAGGTATATAACCGGAACAAAAGAAGGCTGCTCGGTAACTAAATTAACGACAATATTCAATTTTAATAATCATGGCAGACTTGAGATTTCAACGCAATTTTGGTATTGCCGCGCACATTGATGCC
>DASWYM010000609.1:0-6073 GCA_036404975.1 Chitinophagaceae bacterium | reverse complement strand
AAGAAGACGCGGACCATCGAGCAGATGAAGCGCCTGATCATCCGCCGCGTGAACAGCGACCTCGACGAAGCCACAGATAATTTATCAGACTACCTTTCTTCTCATATGCACCTTGACTACCCTTACCTGAGCACCCTGTTCTCGGGGGTGGAGGGTACTACCATCGAGAAATACTACATTGCCCAGAAGGTGGAGAAGGCAAAGGAACTCCTGGTGTACGGCGAGCTGTCGCTCTCGGAGATCGCCTACAAGCTGGGCTACAGCAGCGTGCAGCACCTGTCCAACCAGTTCAAGAAAGTAACGGGCCTTACACCCTCGCATTTTAAACAGGTGGGTGCTGAGAAAAGAAAGCCGCTGGATGAAGTGAAGTGAAAACCTACAAGTCTCAAGCTGCAAGCTCCAGGCTGAGGCACTACATTGCTTTTTTATACGTCAGTGCGGGGCCGACCACTTCAAAGCCATGCTGCTTGCGCACGGCGTTCTTTTCCTCTTCCGATAGCTTGGCATACTTCCCCTCGCTTACTGCTTTAAAATGATCTTCCATCTTGCCGGCCGGCTGGAAGGCCATCAGCAGGCGAGCAGGGCCATCATTGACCTTGGCAAAGGTGTGCGGCACCATCCGTGGCCCGAAGACACTGTCACCGGCCTTAGCCGTATAGGTCTCGTCGCCTACCTTGATAATAAATTCCCCTTCCAGGATATACCACCACTCGTCCTGTTCATAGTGGTAGTGCAAAATGGGGCCGCCCTTCTTGTCGCGGGTCGACTCGAAGATGTACCAATCGCCATCGGTGTCTTTGGAGGAGACTTTTGTATAGAAGGTATCACCCTCGAAGAGGCCAAGGGGCTTTCCGAAGCGATCTTTACCGGCGCCCACCAGGATACCCTTATCCACCCGCCTGCGGGCCAGCCTGGCCATTGCCGCTACAGGTGCCGACAGGAAGGTCCCGGCTGCCAGGCAAAGCCGGAGAAAGGAGTTGCGGTTCATAATGCTGGTTTAGTGTAAGTGAATAGCTACAGGACCATAGCTTTCATGGGAAGGAGATGTGCTACACTAAATATACGTTTGTTTGATGGCCGCTGCAAGCCAAAAACAATTTAGGAACTTAGCCATCGTTATTTGCTTGGGTCAACACCTAAACATATCGCTGTGAGAAGACCGCTACTGACCGCTCTACTTTTCTGTTCACTGGGGCTTACCACGCAGGCTCAGGTAAAGAACATTGTATTTGAAGGGGCAGGCATACGTGGCATTGCCTACTCCGGGGTGATCAGCGAATTGGAGCGAAGCGGCACCCTTAATCACGTAGAGAAAGTGGGCGGAACATCAGCAGGGGCCATTACCGCCCTGCTGCTTTGCCTTGGATATTCTTCCAGCGAGATCACCAGCATTGTGCACCACACGCCTTTTAAAAAGTTCAACGAGGGCCGTTTTCTTTTTCCCGGCGGTATCCACCGCCTGCGCAAGTACTATGGCTGGTATCATGGCGAAAAGATCGAAAAGTGGCTGGAAGATATCATAGAAGCAAAAACAGGCAACGCAGCCATTACATTTCGTGAGCTCCACGAGCAGGGGTATAAAGACCTCTACATCACCGGTACCTGCCTGAACAAGCAACGCCTGGTAGTGTTCTCGCACGAGACCTACCCAGCCATGAAAGTAAGGGACGCCGTACGGGTCAGTTCCAGTATCCCGCTGTACTTCGAGCCGCTGTTCCTGGACAGCACCGGAAGAGTGATCAAGCACCCAGGGAACACCGGGGACCTTGACATCATGGTGGATGGAGGCTTTACAGCTAACTTCCCCATCCGCATCTTTGACTCTACCCGGTATACCGATTCGGCCGGGCCCAATGCGTATGCAGTAAACCCGCACACAATTGGCTTTCGAATAGACAGTAAAGAGCAAATAAGCAGCGATAAGGCAGGGACGGGACTGGCCTCTATAACAGTGAGCAGGTTTAATCATTATATGCGCGCCTTTTACACCCTGATCATTGAACAACTCAACCGGCAAGCCCTTACTCCCGCGGATTGGGAACGCACCGTTTACATCAACGATGGCCAAGTTGGTCCCCGTATCCGGAAATTGTCCGGCCAGGAAGTGACCGTATTAATCAACAACGGAGCAATGGCTACCCGCAACTATTTAACTGCAAAACAAGGCTCTCCCCAGCACCTCTCTGAATAAGATACAGACCACATCAATCCACCGAAGTAATAAAGCTGTTGAACTGCTTGATAAAGTTGTCCTTAGCTACCTGGCGCACGTCGTTGAAGAACAGCACCCGGAAGCCCCGTTCCAGTTGGTGGTCGGTAGTATGGCGCAGGGCCAGGGGCCGCGTGTGCACCACGCCCACCAGGGTGTCGTGCAGGAACACCAGCTGCACCCTGGGCAGGGGAGAGGGATCATCGATCCAGTTCTCGTAGGTGAAATAAGCGACGTAGGGCTTCAGCTCCTCGTCCCTTTCCATCTTAAAGCTGTTGATAAAGGGCTGGAAGGCTGCCAGCGTGCGGCCGCTCACAGTGTCTACGTAGCCGCGGAGCGCCTGCTCAATCACCGAGAAGGGATAGATATTGGCGTGCTGCGTGTAGCCCGCCAGCTGGGCCCAGGATTCCTTACCGGTGGAAGAAGTGGTTACATACATGTCCTTCAGCACTTCGCCTACCTCTTTACCCTCCACCACGATCTTCCGGCCCTTGCGCAACGTATCGGTGCCGTACTCGCTGGCCGGGATCGCCATAGTCAGGCCCACCGCACACCAGCCGTCCTTGTCTTCCGCACAGCTCACCAGCGTGCTGTCGGCCAGGGTAAACAGCACGTCACCGCCCGGCTTGTCGCGCACCTCTGCGCGGCCCTTTATCCTTTCGCCAAGGATGGAGTCGGGCAGGGGGGCTTTTACTACGGTGTCGACCGCTACAACAGGAGCCTCCTTACTGTCTTGCTGACCGCAGCTGAGGAGGAAAATGGATGTAACGAAGGCAAAGGTCGGGCGGGTGAAGGTGTTCATAACACAATTGGTAGTAGGTAAAGATACACTGGTATAACAGCCGTTGCAAACCGCAAAGGGAGAAGTGCCTGCTTATATTTTCCGGATGGGGCACTTCTTTAGGAACCTTGCCAAATTGGTAAGCAGCAAAGACAAACTCCGCCCGGTGGCATAACGTAAATAAATGACAACCCCTCATCACTGCCTGCGGTTTAGTGTATAGCTGAAATTACTGTCGCCCGGTAAAAGACGACCGGCTTTATCCAGCAGAAAGAGCACGTTCCTGTCGCCGGCTAAAAAAGAAAAGGAGGGGTTAGACTGGTTGGGGTGCAGTTGATAAATTACCGCATCCCTGTTCCCACCCTGCCCCCTGGTGACTGTCCATTTGCCTTCTATAGGCAGGCTGCGGGAAAGCGTCCAGTTCAGTGAATACCTCGAGGGTAAAGAAGTAACGGGGTCTCTGTACAGGACCAGTTGCCACTTTAATTTGAAGCAGTCGTCGTCAACGCCAAGGTTGTAGGCCTTAGCAAGGTCTTGGCAAGGGGTTCGGCCTTCAAAGACCACCCGGCGGGCCGTGTCGCTGAGCAAGGACGAGGAAGAAATCAGAGCCGGCAGCAGAGAAGGGCCAGGCGCTTGCCGCTCTTTCCGGCTAAGGGTGTAGCTCCACCCGCCGTTTCCCACCATCAGCTGCCCGTCAGGGCTCAGCAGGTGGTAGAGGTTATCATCCAGCTTAATAAACGAAATGTGGTCAGAGGCATTGTCTGCTACCAGTTGCAGCATCGCTCCGTTCAATGTGCCCCTTTGCGTAGTCTTGTATATCCCCTTCAACGTTCGCTTCTCCCCGCCACCTTTGAAGTCCGTGGTGTTGGGCTGGCCTTCTCCGTAAATAATAGTTAAGGCAAAGGCACTATCGCTTCCCTTGCTTAGAGACAAGTCCCACCGGATAAACTCACACTTGGTATCGAGGGGCAGTTTCAGTAGGGCTTTACTTAAAGAATCACAGGGCGTGCTGCCCACAAATACATCGGGGGCCGACAGCTTACCCGCTGAACCTGTTTGTGAACAGGAGGAGGTTGCTATACCGCACATAAGCAACAGGATCAGGAGACGCCGGGCTGGTGCTGTTAGGAACACGTTGATGGAATTTAAGAGCAGGCTCCATAAGGCGCTACGAAGTTAGAAATAAGTTCACACTTGCATGGTTAACCAAAGTGCTTCCTTTTACCGGCTGGGCTCCCACACATACTCCCCATTTTTATTGATGTAGCCATAGTGGTAATCGTCGTACTCTTCACCAACGGTCACCGAAGCCAGGCCGTGCTCGAAGCTATCGGCCGTAGAAAACATATGTGGGATCACTATGTTGCCCCCTTTATCGATATAGCCATATAGGTCTTTTCTGCCTTTGGACTTGAATACGGCCAGGTCTTCGGAGAAGTGATCGGCGTAATCCAGCTTACAGGGTATAACCACTGCTCCCTTTTCATCAATAAAGCCAAAGCCCTTGTCCCAGACCGCACAAAGCCCCTCCGAAAACCGGATGTCGGCTCCTTCAAACAGCGGGGGAATGATCATCTCGCCCGCCTTGTTGATAAAGCCGTAGCGGGACTTGCTGTTGGCTTTGCCATCAATCCCCTTTTTGGGCGCCACGGCCGCCTTGTCCTCGAAAAAGGGGCGGGTATATTTATAAACCGGTGGTATGATAAAATCACCACCCTTATTGATAAAGCCCCAGCGTCCTTTATCCGGGCAGTTGACCAACCCTTCGCGGTACTGCGAGATCAAAAAGTTCCGGCCCGAGAGAAGGATCCTGCCTTCCCGGTTAATAAAGCTTCCTTTAGATGTCACAGACTCCATCACCCGGGCCAGGCCGTCGTGGAACTCATCGGCCCGGTAATACTGCGGGGCAATCACCAGCTCACCCTTTGCATTAATGTATCCCTGTTGTTCACCCAGTGTTACCACGGCCAGTCCTTCCGAAAACCCCAGGGCACTGTCGTAGATGGGAGGGATCACCATATTGCCTTCAAGGTTGATGAAGCCTACCTTATCACCGACAAATACTCTGGCCAAGCCTTCCGAGAATGTGGACGCCCCTGCAAATTCGAAGTCGATTACTGCCTGTCCCTTGTCGTTAATAAAGCCGGTCTTACCGTCTTTTTGTACGGGGAATAATTGTGCGTGCATGGTGAAAAAATGTGATGACTATAGATTCAAAGCAAAATACAGAGTAAACACAAGTACAGGCCAACTCCTTACGGATACAGCAGGTACTTCTTCCGCATTTCCTTATACTGCGACAGTTCCGGCTCCCAGGAGTCCCGGATCTCCTTTACCGACTTGCCCGCCGCTACCTGCTTCTTAAACCCGGCGTCGCCCGACAGGAAGTCGATGCTGCCCATCTCTTTGCTCTGGGTGCGGTCGAAGAAGCGCTCCTTATCGGGGTAGGCGTTGTACAGGGTGATCATCCAGTCGAGGTTGATGCGTTTGGTGCGGCGCAGCTCGCTCACATCATAGTTGCGCAGGTCCAGGCCATAGCACTCCTGGTTCATGTAAAGGGGCGTCTCGCTCATGCCGGGTATAGACACCGGTGTATAGGAGAAGGAAAACCGGCCCTTCAGCGAGGGCGCGCCCATTACGGTAAAGGGGTAATACGTACCACGCCCATGGTTCACCGCAGCGCCTTCGAACAGGCAGGTAGAGGGGTAGAGCATAATGCTTTGCTGCGTATTGAGGTTGGGCGAGGGCTTTACCGGCAGCACGTACTCCATGTCGTGCGTATAGTTGGCCACCGGGATGATCTTCAGCCGGCAGGTCTTTCCGCCGGGCAGCCATCCCTCGCCGTTGATCATTTGGGCAAACTCCCCTATGGTCATGCCGTGCGCTATGGGTATGGGGAACTGCCCGATACCCGACTTCAGCTTCATGTCCAGCACCGGCCCGTCTACCAGGTAGCCGTTGGGGTTGGGGCGGTCCAGGATCAGCAACTCCTTGCCGTGCTCGGCACAGGCGTCCATCACGTCGCGCAGCACGTTGATGTAGGTATAGAAGCGGCAGCCCACGTCCTGTATGTCGAAGATCAT
>DASWYM010000608.1:0-5021 GCA_036404975.1 Chitinophagaceae bacterium | reverse complement strand
CCATCTAAATATTATTATCCGCGTTCTACGCGGATTTTTTGTTTTTAACCCCTTCCGCTCTTACCCGCCGCACCTGTCCTATTATCGTAAGTTACAATCCTGCTTATCTTAAGATCTGCGTAATCTGTGGTCAGCCCAGGCGTCCATCTTGCGCTCCACCACTTCCAGCGGCATCCCGCCGTCCTTGAGGAACTCGTCGTGGAATTCGGAGAGTTTGAACTCCTTGCCCAACTGCTTTGTGTACTTGTTGCGCAGCTCCCAGATCTTCAGGGCGCCGATCTTATAGGAAAGCGCCTGGCCGGGAATGGCCATGTAGCGCTCGATTTCGGCCACGGCCCCTTCCTGGCTGATGGCTTCATTGTCCATCATGTATTTAACGGCCTCTTCGCGGGTCATGCCCTTAGTGTGCATGCCCACGTCCACCACCAGGCGGATGGCGCGGTGGATCTCGTCGCCCAGGGCCCCCATATATTGGTAGGGATCGGTATACAGGCCCAGTTCCTTCCCCAGGCTTTCGGTGTAGAGGGCCCAGCCCTCGCCATAGGCGCCGTACCAGGCAAAGCGGCGGAACCGGGGCAGGCTTTCGTTTTCCTGCTGCAGCGAGATCTGGTAGTGGTGGCCGGGAATGGCCTCGTGCAGGAAAAGCGACTCCATGCCGGAGGTAACATTAAACTTCGTAGCATCGAGAATCGGAATATAGAAGATGCCGGGGCGGCTACCGTCGGGCGTACCCTGCTGGTACTCGGCCGAGGCGGAAGCCGCCCGGAAAGCCTCTGTCTGCCTGATCTCGAAAGCGGTCCTGGGGCTACGGCCAAACATCTTGTCCAGGTTGGGATCGATCTTCTGCCGGATAGCGCGGAAGGCGTTCAGCACTTCTTCGGCAGTGCTGTAAGGCATCAGCCTTGGATCGTTGCGCACCTGGTTGAAAAAGGCGTCCAGGTCACCTTTGAAACCCACCTCGCTTTTTACCCGCTCCATCTCGCCGCGGATGCGCTTCACCTCGGCAAGGCCTGTCTGGTAGATTTCTTCGGCGGTCTTGCCGGTGGTGGTCCAGTAGCGGACCAGGTACCCGTAGCGCTCAGCCCCGCCGGGGGTTGCCGCAATGCCGGTAGTGGTCCTTGCCCTGGGCAGGTACTCGTTCTGCAGGAAGTCGCCCAGCCGCTGGTAGGCCGGCAGCACGTAGGTGGTGATTGTTTCGGTAAAGACCCGTTTAAGCGAGTCGTTGCCCACCATGCCTTTGGGCATCCCGCGCAGGGGACCAAAGAATACGTTCTTCGCCGTGTCGGGATTGGCCATGTCGCGCATCTGGGGGATCATCTTCATTACCAGAGGACGGGGCAGCACCAGGCCCAAGTCGGCGCCCCTGCGGAAATTGGCGATGGCCGTGTCGGCCCAGGCTGCGAATACTTTAGCGCGGCTGAGCCAGGCCCGGTAATCATCCGCAGTCTTGAATGGCTGGCTACTCTGGCCCGAGCCCAGCTGGCCCATGGTGAGCGGCAGGCCCCAGAACTGCTGGAAGGGAATAAAATGCTCATTATACCTCAGGCCTTCGAGCTGCATTTCCATCTCGCGGCGGAAGATATCGTACGAAATGCGGTCGTTTTCTGCCAGGTCTTCCCGGACAAACTTATTGATGCCGTCGAGGTACTTGCCGTAGAACCGGCGCAGCGTGTCGCGAAAGGGTGCGGAGATGTCGATATGGAGCCGGTCGTTGTAGCGGTTATCACCGTTCTGCGTGGCTTCGATGGGGTAGAGGCGCATGCGCTCTTCCCAATACCGGTCAAAGAGTTGTGCCAGATCTTTATTCGCCCCGTTTTTGGGCGTGTTGCCCGCGAGGCCTTTGCCGCCACAGGCCGACAGGAATACAAGGGAGAGGATCACTAAATAGTTCATGCAGCTTGTTTGCTTAAAAATAGAAAAACGGGGCAGTTTACCCCTCTTTTTTGTTAAGTCACCGGTAAACCGGCCTCCTTTTGACAGAAAAATGAGGGTACCTATTGCAGCAATCGACCCTTTTGTTACATTTGTTGCAATGGAATATAATACAACGAGGAATCACCTGATCATCCGTGAGTATGGCCGCCATATCCAAAAGATGGTGGAGCATTTATTATCGATCGAGGACAGGGAACGTCGCCAGCGCCAGGCGTACGTTGTGATTGAGCTGATGGGTTTCCTGAACCCCCACTTGAAAAACGTAGAAGACTTCCGTCATAAATTATGGGATCACCTGTTCCTGATTGCCGACTTTAAGCTGGATGTGGATTCGCCTTACCCGATCCCCACACCCGAGAAACTCAGGGCCAGGCCCGAGCCGCTTCCTTACCCGAAGCGCTATCCCCGCTTTTCGCACCTGGGTAAAAACCTGGAGCTGGTGATCGACAAAGCCCTGCAAACTGAAGATCCCGGCAAGCGCCAGGGCTTTGCCAATGCGATTGCCTACTACATGAAGTTGGCGTACACCAACTGGCACAAGGACACCGTGCATGATGACGCCATCCAGCAGGAGCTAACCAATCTTACCAGGGGACAACTGGAGTTTACCAACACCCCTTATGTAAAAGCTTACCGTCCTTCGCAGGACCGCGAGCGCGAGCGTGACCGCGGCGGCTATGGCCCCAAGCGCAACAAGTTTCAGCAACGCGGCGGTGGTGGAGGCGGTGGACAGCAGCAACGCAACAACCGTCACAACGGGAAGAAGAAAAGATTCTAACGACTTAGTTGGGCGCACCTACAGGACCAAAGTTGACCTTCGCCGGTCGACTTTTTTTATTTAGCCTGTAATTTGCTTAGCATACATCCAAATAACCACACAATTAACCCTTCACCATGGCATTTTTTGAAGTAACAGGCGGGAACAAGCTGAAAGGCGAGATCACACCCCAGGGCGCAAAGAACGAAGCCTTACAGATCATCAGCGCCGTGCTGCTGACCGACGAGAAAGTAACCATTCACAACATCCCCGACATCATCGACGTCAACAACCTCATTGAGCTGCTGGCCGATATGAACGTTAAGGTGGAACGAATCAATCGGCACACCTGCATTTTCCAGGCGGACGACGTGAACCTCAATTACCTGCGTTCCGAAGAGTTCCGCGCCAAGAGCGGCAGGCTGCGCGGCTCGGTGATGCTGGCGGGGCCCATGCTGGCGCGCTTTAATAAAGCCTTTATCCCGCGGCCGGGGGGCGACAAGATCGGCCGTCGCCGCCTCGATACCCACCTGCTCGGCTTCGAGCAACTGGGCGCCGAATTCGTCTTCCACAACGACGACGCCTTTTTCCACCTCACCACCGAAGGCCTGAAGGGCGGCTATATCCTTCTGGACGAACCCTCGGTGACCGGTACGGCCAACGTGCTGATGGCCGCCGTGATGGCCGAAGGCACCACCACCATCTACAATGCGGCCTGCGAGCCTTATATCCAGCAGCTGTGCAAGATGCTCAACCACATGGGCGCCAACATCAGGGGCATCGGCTCTAACCTGCTGACCATCCAGGGGGTGGACAAGCTGGGCGGCACCGAGCACACCATGCTGCCCGACATGATCGAGATTGGCTCGTTTATCGGGCTGGCTGCCATGACCCAGAGTGATATTTTAATTAAAAACGTAGGGCTGGAACACCTGGGCGTCATCCCGGGCAAGTTCCGCCAGATGGGCATCCAGCTCGACATCCAGGGCGACGACATCCACGTGCCCGAGCAGGACATTTACGAGATCCAGTCGTTCCTCGACGGCGGCGTGATGACCCTATACGACCACCCCTGGCCGGGCTTGACGCCCGACCTGTTGAGCATCATCCTGGTGGTGGCCATCCAGGCCCGCGGCTCGCTGCTGGTGCACCAGAAGATGTTCGAAAGCCGCCTGTTCTTTGTCGATAAACTTATCGAGATGGGGGCCAAAATCATCCTGTGCGACCCGCACCGTGCCACCGTCATCGGCCTGGAGCGCAAGATGCGCCTCAAAGGCATCAACATGACCTCGCCCGACATCCGTGCGGGGGTAGCGCTGCTCATTGCCGCCCTCAGCGCCGAGGGCACTTCCGTCATCCAGAACATCGACCAGATCGACCGCGGCTACCAGTACATCGACCAACGCCTGCAGGCCCTGGGAGCGGATATCCGGAGGAAATAGTCTGAACGGAGGTTTCGGAGGATGTAATAGTATTAGCGGGAAAAGTTAACCCTGTCTCATTGATAAAGATCAGTCGCAAGCGGCTGGTCTTTTTTCATGCTCTTAAAACAGGTTTGCCTCCTTCAGGCTTCTCCTAACCTTCTCCCGGGGTTGTTATGACCTTGCCCCGAGGTTCTTCCGACCTTCTCCCGACCCTTATAAGAGTCGGAACAACGTCGGGACAACCTCGGAAGAAGGTCGGGACAAGGTCGGAAGAACCCCCTGTGGAATGAGAAGGGATTAGAGGAAAGGAATTAGGAATTAGGGATTGGGAATTAGGCGGGCGTCCAACTGACTCAATGACCTACTGACCCAATGACTCTGCTCCCAGCGCAGCTTTTTTCCCTTCCCGGTGTTAAGTCAACTCAAAGTTCCCCGACATTATGTAAATTGTCGCTGTTCTAAAAGCTGCTATATGGAACTAATCAATACTACTGCGAAAGTGGACAAACTTGCCTTACTGCTGCTGTACATGAGCAGCTGGGAAGAGAAAACCCTGGACTTCTCGGTACGCCGTGCCTGGAAGGGCATTGATTTCAGCATCCTCGACCGCCTACAGGAAAGCGGCTATATCAGCCAGTCGCGCACCGCCAAATCCCTGTTCCTTACCGAAGAGGGTGAAAAAGAAGCCCGCAAGCTGGCCAAGCTGCTGGAGCAGATAAATATCTAATTACTGCGGGTATTTTGTGTGCTTATCAGTTCCTATTTTGAAATCTTATAACCATATTGTGTAGGAGTAGCCGGGAGTTCCTGTGGTGTAAATAAAGTGCTGTCATGAAGGGAGTAAGCTATATTACTGATGCTAAGAACCGTAAAAAGGCGGTAGTGATTGAATTGAAGACTTTAGA
>DASWYM010000607.1:0-3901 GCA_036404975.1 Chitinophagaceae bacterium | reverse complement strand
CCCCTTTTTGTTCCTGCTCTTCGGTTCCCCTGTTCATTGGCTTTGTGAAGGGCGGGATCCCGCTGGGTGTTACCCTTGCCTTCCTCATTTCCTCGCCCCTGGTGGACGCGGTGACGGTGGCTGTTTTCTGGGGTATGTTCGGGTGGAAGACCACGCTGATTTACGTGGCGAGCGGTATCCTTTTATCCATGGTGGCGGGCTACGTCCTCGGCCGCCTGCGCCTGGAGCCTATGCTGACCCCCTGGGTAAGGCAGCTGCTGAAGAACCCGCCACCCCGGGAGGCTTACGAAGGAGAGGCGCCCCTGGCGCTGCGGCAACGGATGCCCTACATCGCCCAGGAGGCGGCCGGTATTGTAAAAGGGGTGGCGCCCTATATACTGCTCGGCATTGCTATAGGGGGACTAATGCACGGCTATATTCCTACGGGCTTTTTTGAAAACTATATCTCTAAGGACAACCTGCTGGCCGTTCCCGTAGCGGTACTCATCGGCGTACCCATGTACAGCAACACCGCGGGCATCCTGCCCGTGATGCAGGTGCTGGTGGAAAAGGGAATACCACTGGGTACCGTCATTGCCTTTTCCATGGCTGTGGTGGCTTTATCCATCCCGGAGGGATTGCTGCTGAAAAAGGTGATGACCGTAAAGATGTTGCTCATCTTTTTCTCAGTCGTAACGGTGTGTATCATGCTGTCCGGCTATTTATTCAACCTGGTGCTGTAGCGTTGAACCCATTGCCGGTGAGCCGACGGGCCGGTGAAAAACCTTCGATCACTTATTCTTAAACCCCCTGATATGAGACACAAATCTATCGTTGTTGTTCTTACTTTCTTCCTGGCCCTTTTTGCCGCCCCGGCTTTGCGGGCGCAGGGCAAAAGCGGACCAGCCCCTGCCGCTAAGACAGAGGTCCTGCAGTTTCACCTGGAGCACCGTTGTGCCACCTGCCTGAAGATCGAAAAGCTCACCCGGGCCACCCTGGCCTCCTATTTCAAAGACGTGCCCTTTACCCTGGTGAACGTCGAAAAGAAGGAGAACGGGAAGATGGCGGAACAGTTCGGTGTGTACGGCACAGCGCTGTTCCTCTATAACCCGGCTACGGGCAAGAAAAATAACCTCACCGAGCTGGCGTTCCTGAAGGTGGGCAACGAGGCCATGTTTACGGCGGAACTGAAAAAGCAGGTAGAAGAATTCTTAAAAGGCTGATATGGACTGGTTAACCCACCTGGCCGAGAACCGGGAGGTGCCCCTGCTGGCGGCTGCGGCGCTGGGCCTGCTGACCGCCATCAGCCCCTGCCCGCTGGCCACCAACATCACCGCCACGGCCTACATCTCTAAAACGATTACGGACCGGCGAAAAGTGCTGCTCAGCGGCCTGCTCTACACCCTGGGCCGCATGACCTCCTACACGGCGCTGGGCGCCCTCATTTATTTTGGCGCCAGCCAGTTCCAGGTAGCCCGCCTGCTGCAGGGCAACGGCGAGAAAGTTATCGGCCCGCTGATGATCCTGATCGGGCTGATCATGCTGGGGGTGATCCCGCTGGGCTTCCTGTCGGGCGGCGGCCTTACCGGCCGACTGTCGGAGCGGTTCAAGAACCGTGGGCTCACCGGGGCTTTCCTGCTGGGAGTAGTGTTTGCCCTGGCATTTTGTCCCTACAGCGGGGCGCTGTTCTTTGCCATGCTCATACCCCTGACCCTGTCGGCGGGACTGGCCCTGCCGGTGGTGTTTTCGGTGGGCACGGGGCTGCCGGTGATCTTCTTTGCCTTTGTGATCGCCTACAGTATGGAAAAGCTGGGCGCCTGGTTTAAGACCGTTCAGCAAGTGGAAAAGGTAATGCGGCTGGTGGCCGGCGTGACCTTCGTGCTGACGGGACTGTATTATCTCAACCTCTATTTGAAAGTGATCTGAACCAACGGCAAAGCATACCTACCGGAAGTTTTTCCCCTGCAATGGAGAAAGAACTATTGCAGTTATGATTTGTCGGTAAAGGTTACTAGCTTAGAGAGAGCCCAAACCCCTACCAATGAAAGTTCATCAACAAGACCTTGCTATCGATGCGATCAGCATCAAGCGAGCCGCTTTGATTGTGCGTGCCCTCAACCATCCCTTCCGCCAAAAGATCCTGCGCCTGATCCACGAAGAAGAAGCCCTGAACGTCACGCAACTACAGGACCTGCTGGAAGAGTTGCAGCCCGTGGTGTCGATGCACCTGGGCCTCCTGCGCGAGGCGGGTATAGTGGACGTTCTCCGCGATGGAAAGACTCGGTGGTACTCCCTTAATTACGAATACCTGGATAAGGTTTATGGCAGCGTGAGCCGGCTCCGGAAAGGGGTATCGTAAACAGTGTGCCCTTAATGGTAAGTATCTTCTCACCCACTGTGGGTAAGGGCTTGCATTTTCTGACTTTTGTTCCTATTTTGGACCCTATTCCGCCTTATGAGACACTTGTTCTATGTACTGTTGTGCAGCTGCCTGGTGCTGGGTTGCAAAAAGGACCCGCCGGCACCGGAACTTTCTCCGAGCGCCCAGCTGCTGACCGCCGCGCCCTGGCTGTTTGGCGAGTATTATACCGGTTACGGCACCACCCACCAGCAACGGGTGTATAAGCGGGGCGCTCCCGGCAACGTGGTGGACTTTTCCGACTACCGGTATCATTTTAAAAAAGACGGCACTTTCGAGCTGACCCTCCAGCAGGAGACGCTGCGCGGGGCCTGGAAGTTTGTCAACGGCGAGCAGCAAATAGAGATCACCTTTCCCAGCGACATTCCCATCTTTCTCAACGTATCGGCCCTTGGGGCGGATGCCTTCAGCTGGGCCCAGGATGATCACTTTGCCCGGATGATTATGCAGTGAGCTGGGAGTTGCGAGCTGCTAGCTTCTAGCTGCTAGCTTCTAGCTGAGAAACAGTCAATAAGTCATTAAGTCATTGCCTGGACGTACCCCCGGGTTCTCCCGCAGCTGAAGCGAAGGGGACCCCGGGGCAGACCATAACTCAACCTAGTTTGTCAGTACAGATAGCTGCAAGCTTAGAATCAGTCAATTAAGTTATTTCCTTATAGAGCATTGGAATCTGCCGTGGGAAGAGGGTGGTTGGTTTGCCAGGCACCAGGCTTTCCGTGCAAAGAAAAGCCCCATAAGAAGAATGGGGCTTTTGTGGGAAATATGATTCAACTACGGTATGAGGTCAGGAAATGTATATTGGCGGATCTTAAAGTCTTTGTTTGCGATCTTGAGTAGGTCCATCTCTTCCCTTCGTACAGCGCCACTCACCACTCAGCACTCATCACTCATTCCTTGCTTTACCTTGTGCCTTGCAGCTTGAAGCTTGTAGCTTGTAGCTTGCCGCTTCCCTCTCAATTCAGGTTTCTCAGGATCTCGTCGGCCAGCACTTTTTCCGATTGGCGGATCCAGTCGGGCACCTGCGGGGCATTGGAAATGCGCCAGTCGTCTTCGGCGGCTTCCATGGTGAAGAGCACCGCCCTGCCGTCGCCGTTGCGTACCGACACGTGGTAGCAGGAGGCACCGTCCTTACGGTTGAAGATGAACTCCGAATAGCCGTGGTAGGTGTAGAGTTTCTTGGTGAAATAAGTCATAGGAAATGATTTAGCCAACAAATATAAAGGGATTGGCGGGAAGGTGTACTATCTACACGATAAATGACCGGGTGCGGGCAAAAAAAAGCCCCCTCCGGGGAGCGGGCCTGCGTAACTTTCTACTCAGTCTGGTGTTAACGCATTGGTCTTAAAGGAATTGGATAAAAACGGGCTTTTCATGGGGGCAGTCACCAGGGAGCGGATCAATTCGTTGTATAGAGGGGGATCGGTTATTCAAAGGTTTTGGAACGACCTGATAGAAGCGCTAAGTTATTTTATGTGTGTGGGGCACACAATGAGTTGGGTCATG
>DASWYM010000606.1:0-2952 GCA_036404975.1 Chitinophagaceae bacterium | reverse complement strand
ACTCGTGGATCATACGGAGCTCATGTCGGATGATCCAGAAAAAGGGATTGCACCAAAAGAAAACCAGTACTACCTGCATCAGGAGCTTGTCCACCGAATGGCCTTCCCGCACGTGTACCAGTTCGTGCTGGAAGATGCGCTCGCCTGTTTCCGACCGCAGGTCGATAGAGGGATTCCAGAAGATGTAGTGGAAAAAGGAAAAGGGTGTGCCCTTTTCGGGGGCGTTGATGAACCGGATGTTGTCTAAAGACCGGGCAGTGTGTTTGCGCACCAGTTGCCGGATGCGGACCAGGGAAAGCAGCAGGCCGCCGAGCAGCCCCAGGGCAACGGCCGTGTACAGTAGCGTGAGGCCTTGTTCCAATGAAATAAGCGGCTGGCTGTTGCGGGTGGCGTAAGCCACGTATTCGTCGCCGATGCTCACTGCCTGGAGCAGTTGGATGGCGGTGCTGTCGTCTTCACTGTTGTGGAAGATGGTAAACCGGAACAGGGGAATGGTTAAAGAAAGGAGCACTGCCAAAAGCAGGTAAAAGCGGTTCCACTGGTGGAAGTGCCGGTTGCGCAGGACCCCATAGTAATAGCCGGTCAGCAGGGCCGAACAAATGGTGACTTTCAGCAGGTAGATTAAAAAGCCCATCATTTCTTTTCTTTTTTAAGTTGGTGTAATAAAGCCTCCAGTTCTTCCATGCTCAGTGTGTTTTCTTTCACCATGAAAGAAACCGCTTCGCTGAACGAGCCCCCGAAGTAGCCTTTGACCAGGCTCCGGATGCTGGCCTTTGAATAGGCTTTTTTGCTGACCAGGGGATAATACTGGTGCTGCCGCCCGATTACCCTGATGGCCACAAACTCTTTTTCAACCAGTATTTTCAATAAAGTAGCCACGGTGTTCTGGTGGGGCTTGGGAAGGGGAAGCACCTCCATGATGTCGCGGATGAACCCCTCCTTTACCTGCCAGACGGCGTGCATGACCTGTTCTTCGGCTTTGGTTAATGTCTTCATGAATGAGTTATTGATAGGACTAAGCTATAACTAATATTTTAGTTGAGCAACTAAATATTTAGTTTTATTTGCCTGGGGTAAAAGGAATCGGTACAGACCCGTATAGGAATAGGAAAATGGATGGGAGCGCTCTTCCGTGGAATAGTAGAAGATCATTTTTGTTTGCCGATCTGGGAGAATGCCTGAAGGGCAGTTGCTGTCTTATACCTCTCCATGCTATGGCAGAAGCAGGGATAAAGCATAGGAATAACACGCATAAAGTATAGGAAAAGTACTCATTACTATACTATTGCTATACTTTAACTATACTTCTCCTATACTATTCCTATGCTTTATCCCTGCCGCTGGCATAAGGGGGCATTGGCTATGGGCAGGGAAATGATACTTGCGGGAGAGCGGCCAGGCGAAAAGAGGCCCAATTCGGGCTTGGGGCAATAAAAAAAGCACTACCGGAGTAGCGCTTTTTTTATAAAGTCAGTTGAGGTTTTCACCTTTGGCCATTCCTCATTCCCGATCCTTATCCGGGGATGCGGGAGATGTACTTCTCGATTTCCTTGATCTGGCTGACGATCTGAGGAGTGGTGGGCTTCAGGGCCTTGGCCTTGCGGAAAAAGTCTTTGGCGGCGCGGAACTCGCGCTTGTTCATCATCAGGGAGCACATCTGCAGGTAGGCTGCGGCCTGGTTTTCCTTGTCGGGCAGGCCCTTGCGCAGGGCTTCGCGGATGTAGCGCTCGGCGGTTTTGAGGTCGTTCTTCTGCATGGCAATCATGCCCATCTGCAGCATGCTGGCGCCTTCGGCTTCCTTCATGGGCATGCCGAGGTCCAGGCCTTTCTTCATATTCTTTTCCGCACTGTCGAAGTCCTGGTTCATCATAGCCAGGTTGCCCTTAAGGGTAAAGTAGACGGAGCGGATGGGTTTGTAAAGCAGGTTGGGGTATTTAATGGAGTTGATCACCCTTTGGGCCTCTTCCATGTTGCCGGCCTCCAGGTGTTCCTGGATCAGGCGCAGCGGGCCAAAGAAAAAATGCCCGGCCACCAGGATGGCTCCAATGAGGTAGAGCGGGAATACGGGCCAGAAGCCGCTTACCGTCAGGTTCAGCACAATGCCCAATACAATCATGACAATACCTATATAGAGACGGTACTTTATCAGCGTGTTATAGAACTTCATAAATGATGATTCGTTAATGTTTACTCCCTATAGGGCGGGAACTAAAGCCGCATGCCCGGTCCCAAAAGGACCGCAAAGTTAAGAGGAATAGGCAATTTAACCCGGGTATTTGTTGGCCTGCCTTAGCGCTTAAAGTCGTCGTTCACCTCGATCCAGTAGTTGTCCGGGTCCTGGAAATAGATCTGCCGGACCTTATCTACCCGGGTGGTTACCGAATTCTTCTTGCCGTTCCAGTCCTCGTAGGGCACTGCCAGGCGGGTTAGGTTTTGAATAAAGCTATCCAGGGAAGGAGTGCTGAAACACAAGTGGGTATTCTTATTATGGGTCATTGGGCCGGCCCCGCTGATCAGGTGCAACTGGCCGCCCGCGCCGAGGGTAAACCAGGTGTGTTTGCCGTCGCGAAAGGGCTCCGGGATGGTGTCCAGTTGCACCACCTGCCGGTAAAACTCCGTACTTCTTTTAAGATCCTGTACGTGCAGGGCAATGTGATTCAGTGCAGGCCCTGTCTTTTGGGCAGAAGCAGCAGGGCAAAGGAACACGATGCAGAAAATAAAGGCAAGCACCCTCATATACAACGGGATTGTCCTTATAAATTTAACGGATTTCAGCCGGCAGGAAGTGATTTAAATAGCACAATCGTTTATTTTTGCTTCCTTCTCTGGCCCCGTAGTTTAAGGTCCGCCCGGCTGACGCCTGTCGGACGGGGATAGCATAGAAGTTCTTTGTTGCATCATTAGTTGGCCCCGTAGTTCAATGGATAGAATAGAAGTTTCCTAAACTTTAGA
>DASWYM010000605.1:0-8501 GCA_036404975.1 Chitinophagaceae bacterium | reverse complement strand
GTATGCTGCGGTGCTGAAAAGCATCAGCGAAAGCAATACCCGCCAGGACGCGGCTTTGGTCGACAGTGAGCCCGATCCCTGGAAGGCCATTGCCTTATACCTGGAGAAACGTACCGATTTTATCATCAAGTACCACCACATCCTGGAATACCTGAAGACCTATACCCCCCTGAATATGCCCCCGGAACTGGAAAGCCTCTTTACGCATTTCCGCGAACAAGAGCTGGGCCGGGTGACCGCTATCCTGGAAAGGAGCAAAGAACGGGGACTGTTCCGTATGGAAGATCCCCGTAAGACTGCAGAGCTATTTTATGACTTCCTGGAAGGCTTCCGCTATGCCACCCTGTCCCGCAGCGGTATGCTGTTTCCCGAGAAAAAGCAGTTCCTGGCCATACTCAAAAAGGAGAAGGAATTTGGCCGTATTTTCTTCAACGGGCTTGCTTTTAACATTCCGTAGATTTTTTTTCCTCTACCTTTGACTTTTAAATTAAAAAAGTCAGATGGTCAACAAGTCAACAACTGTAAAGGAGGGACTGACTGTGAAGCAGGAGCAGATCGTGGATGCTGCCATCAGGCGTTTCACCCATTTTGGTATACAGAAGACCAATCTTTCCGAGATCGCCGTAGACCTGGGGATTTCGAAGCCTGCCCTATTTTACTATTACCCCGATAAAGATGCCCTGGTAGCCGCTGTAGAAGAGCGGATCATTGGTTCGTATATCCATGCCGTGGAGCAGCAATTCACTGGTAATGACACGGTGGAAACCGCGCTGCTGAAGCTCATAGAAGTACGGATGGAGTTCTTTGAGCGCTACTTTATGATGTCGAGCCACCTGGAGCGTACCGACCCCGCTTTGGTAGGTACCCGGATGGCCAAGGTAAAACAAACGCTGCGCGAGCGGGAAGTGGAATTGCTGGTGCGCCTCTTTGAGCGCGGTATGGCCCTCGGCGAGGTAAAGCCCCTGGATGCCTCCAAAACCGCCGACCTGCTGCTGCACACCATCAGTGCCCTGGCACAGCACTGTGTGGGTGACCGCAGCCTGCCCCCGGACCATGCCACCGTAAAGGGCATATTTCAAAAACAAATAGAGGTATTAAAGCTTTTTTACAACGGATTGAAGCAGTAAGGTATGGAGGATGTGATCATTAGTAAAGCAAGAGACCTGTTCTTCTCCTACGGGCTGAAGAGCGTATCGATGGATGACCTGGCGCGCAGGTCCAGGACTTCCAAAAAGACCATCTATCAGCTTGTTGCCGATAAGAACGAGTTGGTGGACAAAGTCGTGGCGGACCTGGTGCGTGGCCATGCGGAAGCATTGGACCAATGCACGGCCGGGGCCCGTAATGCCATAGAAGAAGTCCTGCTCAGAGGCCAGGTACCTTTTATAACCCTCGCTTCCGTGAACCGCAACTTCTTTTACGAGCTGGAGAAGTTCTTCCCGGCAACCTGGGCAAAGCTGGTGACTCACCGCCAGCACGTGATGGTTCCGGCGATTATCGGGAACCTGCACCGGGGCGTTCAGGAAGGTTACTACCGCGAGGGGCTGGATACGGACCTGGTTGCCGGCATAAGGCTGCAGCAGATCTTCACCGCCCTTGATCCCCAGGTGTTCACCGGTAAGAAAACGAGCACCCAGGAGCTGATGAACGACCTGACGGAGTTTTATCTCCACGCTATCACTAATAACAAGGGAAAACAACTACTCAACAAATATTTAAAAGGAAACGATGAAAACTAACGGAAAAGCTAAGACAAAGGGCCAGCGTAGGGCCGGCAGGTGGCTGACGCTGCTGGCGGTGCTGTGGAGCACGTCGGTGCTGCAGGCCCAGACGGCTACGCCCATGAGCCTGAAAGAAGCGCTCAACTTTGCGCTGCAGGCCAACCAGACTGCGCGTAAGGCAAGATTGGATGTAGAAAACAGCCAGTACAAGATCGACGAGGTGCGCTCGCAGACACTGCCCCAGATCAACGGGTCGGCTGCCCTGGCACACAACCCCCTGTTGCAGATGAGCGCGCTGCCCAACATCTTCGGCCCTAACCCTAACCCGAATGAAACCATCCTGGTAGCGTTTGGCCAGAAGTGGAATGCCAATACCGGGGTAGGGCTGACACAAAACCTTTTCAACAAAAGCATCTTCACCGGCCTGAGCGCCGCCCGCTCCACCGAGGAGTTCTATAAGCTTTATGCCCAGCTAAGCGAAGAGCAGGTGATCGAGCAGGTGGCCAGCACCTATTATAATGTGCTGGTGCAGCGCCAGAAGACCGGTGTGCTGGATTCGACGCTGAAGAATACACGCCGCGTGCAAACCATCCTCTCCAACCAGTACAAGAACGGCCTGGCCAGGAAGGTGGATGTAGACCGCATAGCGGTATCGATCTCTAACCTGGAGAGCCAGCGCCAGCAATTGATCAATACCGTGGCACTTCTGGAAAACCAGCTGAAGTACTATATGGGTATGCCTATTCAGACGCCCATCACCATTCCGGCTGTGGACCTGGATGCCATCGAGCCCCAGGCAGTGGCTACCGGTGTGCCGGTGAATGCCGAGGACCGTACGGAGGTGCGCGTGCTGCGCAGCCAGGAAGACCTGCTGCGTTTTCAGAAGGAAGCTTACAAGGCGGAGTATTATCCCAGCCTGTCGCTGTCCAGCAACTACTCTTACCAGGGTACGGGCCAGAAGGTGCCCCTGTTCAAGGGACAGAGTAAAGGCGTGAACTGGTTTGATGCTGCTTCGGTAAGCCTGAACCTGCGCATTCCCATCTTCAATGGTGGTGCTACCAAGGCGCGTATCAACCAGGCGGAGATAGGCATTAAGAAAGTGAACGAAGATATCGCGCAGACCGAGCTGGCACTGAACCTGGCGGCCGAGAATGCCCGCACCCAGATCAACAACAGCATTATTACGCTGAACGCCCAGCGTGCCAACGTGGAGCTGGCGCAGGAGGTGTACTCCAACACGCAGAACAACTACAACAACGGCCTGGCTTCCCTGACCGACCTGCTGTCGGCCGAGAACTCGCTGACCGAAGCACAAAATAACTATTCTTCTGCCCTGCTGAACTACAAGGTGGCTGAGATTCAGCTGATCAAGAGCCAGGGTGGATTAAAAACTTTATTGAACTAAAACCTAACCGAAAAGATAAGAAAATGAACAAGCAGAAAGTAGTAAGAACATTGGTTACAGTAGCGGCACTTGCCGGTGTGCTGTTCCTGATCAGCTGGGTGCTTACCAACAATAAGAAGAAGAACGAAGCGAAGACAGCGGTAGTGGCCCAGCAGAGCAGCTCCGATGTGAGCGTACGGGTGAGCCCCGTGCAGAAGCAGGCCGTGGAGCGTGACTTCAGTGTGAACGGCAACTTTGCCCCGGCGCAGCAAATGAACTTCGCGGCTGAGAACTCGGGCCGCGTAGTGCGCGTGCTGGTGGATGAAGGCAGCTATGTGCGCAGTGGACAGACCCTGGCGGTGATCAAGACCGATGTGCTGAATATCGACCTGGAGAGTGCACAGGACGTGCTGCAAAGTGCCCAGCGTGACCTGCAGCGCTACGAGAACGCTTACCAGACCGGTGGGGTTACCCAGCAGCAGCTGGATGCAGCCCGCCTGCAGGTGGAGAACGCCCGTTCCCGTGTTGCCTCCGCCCGCGTGCGTATCAGTGATGCCAACATCCGCTCCTCGATCAACGGCATCGTTAACAAGCGCTTTATAGAGCCCGGTGCCGTAGTGGCTCCCGGTACCCAGCTTTTCGAGCTGGTTGACGTGTCGAGCCTGAAGCTGAACGTAACCGTGAACGAAGCGCAGGTGGCCAACCTGAAGGTGGGTGACAAGGTGTCTGTTAAAGCCAGCGTGTTCCCCGACAAGACCTATGGCGGTACCGTGACCTTTATTGCCCCCAAGGCCGACAACTCGCTGAACTTCCCGATCGAGATCTCTATTGCCTCCAACCCCGGCGGCCAACTGAAAGCCGGTATGTACGGTACGGCCCTGTTCCAGTTTGAGCAGGCAGCTCCCGTGATCGTGGTGCCCCGCAGCGCCTTTGTGGGTAGCGTGGCTTCCAGCCAGGTGTTCGTGGTGGAAAGCGGCAACACCGCGCAATTGCGCAACGTGGTGGCCGGCCGTGTGCTGGGCGAGAACGTCGAGATCCTGCAGGGCCTGAACGAAGGCGAAACGGTGATCACCAGCGGACAGATCAACTTAAGTGATGGAGTGAAAGTGGCTCCTATAAAATAATGAAGCCTTCCCGCAAGGGGAGAAGCGGTTGAACCAGAAAATACCTATAGATGAAACTAGCAGAAGTATCCATAAAACGTCCTACCCTCGTGATCGTGCTGTTTACTGTACTGATCCTGGGAGGGCTCCTAAGCTATAGCTCGCTGAACTACGAGCTGCTTCCAAAGTTCTCGCCTTCGGTGGTGGCCGTAACGACCATTTACCCGGGTGCTTCGCCCAGCGAAGTGGAGAACACGGTGTCCAAGAAGATCGAAGAGACCGTGTCGTCGATGGAGAACATCAAGAAGCTCGAAACCCGTTCCTACGAGAGTGTGTCTTCGGTGGTCATTACCCTGAATAGTGGTACTGACGTCGACTACGCCCTCAACGATGCGCAGCGCCGTATCAACGCCATCCTGAAAGACCTGCCCGAAGATATCGAGCCGCCATCGCTGAACAAGTTCTCGCTCGACGACCTGCCCATCATGACCCTGTCGGCTTCGGCCAACATGGACGAGGCGGCCTTCTACGACCTGATGGACAAGCGCATCGCCCCCGTGCTGTCGCGGGTGGACGGTGTGGCCAAGGTGAACCTCATTGGTGGCCAGGAGCGAGAGATCCAGGTGAGCATCGATGCCCGGAAACTGGAAGGCTACGGCCTTTCGCTGCTCCAGGTGCAGAACGCCATTCTGTCCTCGAACCTCGACTTCCCTACCGGTAGCGTGCAGACCCGCGAGCAGGACGTACTGATCCGCCTGTCGGGTAAATACCGTTCGATAGACGAGCTGCGCAACCTGGTGGTGGCCACCAGCCGCACCGGTGTTCCCGTGCGCCTGATGGAAGTGGCCGATGTGCAGGACGCCCAGAAAGACGTGGAGAAGATGGCGCGCGTCAACCAAAAGAGCGCTATTGCCGTACAGATCATGAAGCAGTCCGATGCCAACGCTGTGGCAGTGAGTGAGCAGGTGCGGGCTTCTATCGACAAGATGCAGAAGGACTACGCTTCCTCGGCTCTCGCGCTGAGCGTGGCTTCCGACTCTTCCGAGTACACCCTGAAGTCGGCCGATGCGGTGATCTTCGACCTGATCCTGGCCATTGTGCTGGTGGCTTTCGTGATGCTATTCTTCCTGCACTCCATCCGTAACGCGTTGATCGTAATGGTGGCCATCCCGGCTTCCCTCATTGCCACCTTTATCGGTATGGCGCTGCTGGGCTACTCGCTCAACCTGATGTCACTGCTGGCCTTGTCGCTGGTAGTAGGTATCCTCGTCGATGACGCCATCGTGGTGCTGGAGAACATTTACCGCCATATGGAGATGGGAAAGAACCGTGTGCGTGCAGCCTACGATGCCACCAAGGAGATCGGCTTTACCGTAACCTCCATCACCCTTGTGATCGTGGTAGTTTTCGTGCCCATTGCACTGAGCACCGGCCTGGCGGCCGATATCATCAAGCAGTTTGCCGTAACGGTATCCATTGCCACGCTCTTCTCGCTGCTGTCTTCGTTTACCATCGTGCCATGGCTGTCTTCGCGCTTTGGTAAGCTGACGCGCATCTCGGGCAAGAGCTTCTTTGGAAAGATCATCATCGGTTTCGAAAAAGGACTGTACCGCTTTACCGAGTGGGTATCCAATATATTGAAGTGGTCGCTGGCACATAAGAAGACCACCCTGGCCGTGGTGTTCGGCCTGCTGCTGTCGTCGTTCTACCTGCTGGGTGCCGGCTACATAGGTGCGGAGTTCTTTGCCAAGAGCGATCGTGGAGAGTTCCTTGTGCAGATCGAAATGCCTAAGGACGCCTCCATCGAGCAGACCAATGCCATGACCCGCCGTGCGGAAGAATACCTGAAGCACAAAAAAGAGATCACCCGCCTGATCACTACCGTGGGTCAGTCGAGCGACGGTATGGGTGGGGCACAAGCCACCGCTTATAAGTCGGAGATCGCCGTGCAGCTGGTGGACAAGCAGGATCGTGCCGACGACGCCAACATCTATGCGGCCAAGATCAAGCAGGAGCTCGATCCCGTGCTGGTGGGTGCCAAGGTGAAGACCGTGCCGGTAAGTATCCTCGGTTCGGCCGAACGGGCGCCCCTGGCCCTAGTGGTCCTGGGTCCCGACATGGATAGCGTGATGACCTTTGCCACCGCTGCCATGAACGAGCTGAAGAAAGTAAAGGGTGCTACGGAAATGAAGCTCTCGGTGGAAGAGGGTAACCCGGAGATCAACGTGCAGGTAGACCGTGATAAGATGGCCGCCCTCGGCCTGTCGCTTTCCACGGTGGGTGCTACCATGCAAACGGCCTTCAGCGGAAACACCAATGGTAAGTTCCGCCAGGGCGAATACGAGTACGATATTAATGTGCGCTACAGTTCGTTCAACCGCCAGAGCATACAGGACGTAAGCAACCTGCTATTCATTAACGATAAGGGGCAGCCCATACGCCTGTCGCAGTTTGCTGCCATCCGCGAGAGCTCGGGCCCCAGTCAGCTGGAGCGCCGCGACAAGAGTACGGCCGTTACTGTGCAGGCCCAGACCGTAGGTCGTCCTACCGGTACGGTAGCTGCCGAGTGGCAGGCCGCCTTCGATAAGCTACGCAAGCCTACGGGTGTGAGCTACGTGTGGAGCGGTGATATGGAAAACCAGAGCGAGGGCTTCGGCTCCCTGGGTATAGCCCTGCTGGCTGCCATCGTGCTGGTGTACCTGATCATGGTGGCGCTGTACAACAGCTTTGTCTACCCATTCGTGGTGTTGTTCTCCATCCCGCTGTCGATCATCGGGGCCCTCCTGGCCCTGGCGCTGACGAACAACTCGCTCAACCTGTTTACCATCCTGGGCCTGATCATGCTGATCGGCCTGGTAGCCAAGAACGCCATCATGTTGGTGGACTTTACCAACCAGCGTAAGGCGGAAGGGGCGAGCACCTACGAAGCGCTGATTGATGCCAACCACGCGCGTTTGCGTCCCATCCTGATGACCACCATCGCCATGGTAATTGGTATGCTGCCCATCGCCCTGGCCTCGGGTGCGGGTGCCGAGTGGAAGAACGGCCTTGCCTGGGTAATCATAGGCGGCCTGATTTCCTCGTTGTTCCTGACCTTGGTGGTGGTGCCGGTGATGTACGCCATCTTCGATAAACTCATCGCCCGTGCCCGCAGGGGGAAGAAAGAAGTGCATATCGAGCAACTGATGGTGGCCTCCTACAAACCCCAGGAGGTGCACGAGCACGAGTTCGATCCTTCACACATTTAAGAGATACCTATGATGATGCGGGACCGGCTTTGATTTAGTGTGGCTTTGTTTTTGGTTTAGTTAGAGTACAGGGGAGATTCGTCTCCCCTGTTATTTTTTGGGGGGCTGCTGCAGCGCACCCGAAGAACCGGTCGTTGGGCCTCTCAGGATCTCGCCGCCTCGCTGCTGTATCCCCGCACCCGGTCGCCCGTAACCGGTGCCGGCATCGGTGCACCTTCCTCCACCGATGTTCTTTGCCTGTCGTAGGGCAGGATCGCCGTGCGGATCTCGTCGGCCGTTTTGGCGCCGGTATAGCGCAGCAGGTGCAGGCGGTCGAGCCCGTAGTCGAGCACGTCCTGTACGGTATAGAGCTTGTTGCTGTGCAGCGCGTTGCAGGCTCGCACCGACAGGCCCAGCGTTTCAATATAGGCATCCGTCGACAGGGCTCTTTCGGCTTGCTTGATCTGCTGCAGCCGTTGACGCAGCACGCCGATGGCCCAGGCACATTGCTCTTCACTTAGATAATTCAGCAGCTCACGGAGCTTGGGAGTGTTGTTGTTCGTAGGCATGGCCTAAATATAGCAGGCGAAGGCTTTTCGTCTTTACCGTATTATTACGGGGGTGCGCTGGAAGCTGCCAACTGGAAGCTTCCAGCTGCGAGCTGTGAGCTACGAGTTGCGAGCTATGGTCGTTTTCAGCCAAGAGAGTTCTTTCGGCTCCTGAAGCCGTGGAAACGTCTGCTCAACAGCCCGCTGACAGGCAGGATAACCCGTAGATAAGCCGTGTCTATATAGATACGGCTTATCTGCGGGTTATCCCCTGGTCATCTATGGGACATGCACGTGTTATTTATGCCGTCAGGTGGGTGTCAGGCAGCTGTGGGCTAGCCGTCTCTATAAAGAAAAAAGGAGCCGAAGCTCCTTTGCAATATGGGTAAGCCTGTTTGTGCAGTTAGGGAACTAAAGCTGGCAGCTAGAAGCTCGCAGCTCGAAACTCGTAGCTGGCAGCTCTCAACTCGCAGCTCTCAACTCGCAACTTCCCTTTCAGCAGATCTTATTCTTCATGG
>DASWYM010000604.1:0-3233 GCA_036404975.1 Chitinophagaceae bacterium | reverse complement strand
TTCCTTCACCAGGTCTTCGATGGAGCGGCTGGTGTGGGTGCCCCGCATCAGGGGAATGGCGCAGAAGGCACAGGTGCGGTTGCAGCCTTCCGCTATCTTTAAATAAGCATAATGCTGGGGGGTGGCCAGCAGGCGCTCGCCCAGCAATTCGCTTTTATAGTCGGCTTCGAACTTTTTCAGGATCAGGGGCAGCTCCATGGTACCAAACCAGGAGTCCACCTCGGGGATGCTCTTTTCCAGGTCCTCGCGGTAGCGTTGGCTGAGGCAGCCGGTCACGTACACCTTGTCGAGCTTCCCCTTTTGCTTCAGGTTCACCTGCTCCAGGATGGTATTGACCGATTCCTCCTTGGCCTTGTCGATAAAGCCGCAGGTGTTCACAATAACAATATTATGATCCCGCTTGCCGCTTTCGTGCACCACCTCGATCTCGTTGGCCTTCAGCTGACCACTAAGCACCTCGCTGTCCACCATGTTCTTGCTGCACCCGAGGGTAATAATATTGACCTTGTCCTTCTTTAATGTTTTGCTTTTCATGTTGTGTATGTCCCGGAAAAGAGGGGGCAAAGGTAGAAACAATTAGGGGCACTCCCTGTTATAGTAAAGAAAATAAACCCTCGCAGGGAGGGTTTATTGGCAGGCATTTTCCGCGGGAAGGCACCCGTGTGAAACATTCTATTTAATTTGAAGTAGCCTACAGTGCGCTTTCCAGATTAACCGCTAACTATTGAATAATAAGTGATTGATTTATAATAGTTCCACGCACCTTACCTGTTAAAGTAGTGCAGGTTTAACTAATCTTCCTCTTTAAGACTGAACAGGCTGTCTACAAACTCGTGCTTATCAAAGATCAGCAGGTCTTCCATCTTCTCGCCCACCCCGATAAACTTCACCGGTATCCTGAATTGATTGGCTATCGCCAGCACCACACCACCCTTGGCGGTGCCGTCCAGCTTAGTGATCGCCATAGCCGTCACGTCGGTGGCCGCCGTAAAGTGCTTGGCCTGTTCCAGGGCGTTCTGCCCGGTAGAGCCGTCCAGCACCAGCAGGACCTCGTGGGGGGCCTCAGGGATCACCTTCTGGCACACCCGGCGGATCTTGCTTAATTCCTCCATTAAATGGGCTTTATTGTGCAAACGGCCGGCTGTATCAATCAGCACCACCTCTGAGCCCCGGGATACGGCACTCTGCACCGTATCGAAGGCCACAGCCGCCGGGTCGGAGCCCATGGGCTGTTTGACGATAGGAACGCCCGTACGCTCGCTCCAGATGGTCAACTGGTCCACGGCTGCCGCCCTGAAGGTATCGGCAGCGCCCAGCAGCACCGACTTGCCTGCCTTTTTGAAGTTATAGGCCAGCTTCCCGATGGTGGTGGTCTTCCCTACTCCGTTCACCCCCACTACCAGGATCACGTAGGGTTTGGTGGGCAGGTCGCTCTGGAAATCGTAGGCATTGGAAGAGGGCGCATCCACCAGGGTGGCCTTAATCTCTTCTTGAAGTATCTTGTTTAATTCACTGGTATTTAGATATTTATCTCTTGCCACCCGTTGCTCTACCCGGTCGATGATGGCTACGGTGGTATCGATCCCTACATCGGCCGATACGAGGGCGTCTTCCAGGTTATCGAGCACTTCTTCGTCTACCGTACTTTTGCCCGCTATGGCTTTAGATACTTTGGAGAAGAAGTTTTCCTTTGTTTTTTGCAACCCTTCATCCAGGCTTTCCTTTTCTTTTTTCCCAAATAGTTTATCAAAAAATCCCATGCATTAATCGATTTAAAGTTGGCTGTTGCCCCTTTTGGGGTAAGCAAAGATGCCGTTTTTTGAGGAGTTGTTTTGCACTTATTATACCACGGAGGGTGAGTGATGAGTGGTCAGTGGTGAGTCAGGGAGGCAACACGCGATACGCTTTACGCTGTACGCAAAGGAAATGAGTGATGAGTGATCAGTGATGAGTGGGCCTCCTCTATGGAGAGCCTTCCGACAGGAGGCCACTTCCTGTGTCAAGGAATAATGAATAATCCAATAATCTATAATGGGCTAAAAAAGACTTCTTCCCGCTGCAGGACACGACTATGGACTATGGACCATGGACCGCCTCCCAAACGACAAAAGCTGCCCTTTATGGACAGCTTCCGGAAAATTTACTAACCCTCGAATTATTTCTGTGCTAAGAAATCTTTCACTTTGTCTTTGTGTACGATAGCCTCTTTGAAGGTATAAGCACCAGTCTTGGGGCTGCGTACCGCCTTAATCACTTTAGACCAGTTCTTAGCCTCGGCGGCTGCCTTTTGGTCTTTGGTCTTGATCGCGGTTTTTGCTGACTTTGCCATGATATAATGAGTTAAACGTTATTCTTATTTGATTTCTTTATGAACAGTCACTTTCTTCAGGTTGGGGTTGAATTTCTTCAGCTCCATACGCTCAGGATTGTTCTTCTTGTTCTTTTCGGTAATATAACGGCTGGTACCTGGCACGTCTGTGTTCTTTTGCTCGGTGCACTCCAGAATTACCTGTACGCGGTTTCCTTTCTTTGCCATTGTAATAAGTTTTAGATATGTTGACCTTGAGCTCTCAGCTCTTTAACAACGTTATACAATCCTTTTTTATTGATCGTTCTGATACCATCAGCAGTCAACTTGAGGGTTACCCACTTGTTTTCTTCTGCTAAAAAGAACTTCTTTGTTTGTAAGTTCGGTAAAAAACGACGCTTGGTCTTGATGTTCGAGTGAGACACCTTATTACCGCCGATCGGCGTTTTACCCGTAACCTGACATACTCGTGCCATGACTTTGTGAAATTTTGGAGTGCAAAGGTAGGGGAAAAAGAGTAACTACGAAAGCGCAGGCCAAAAATAAATGCTTTATAAATAATGTTTTAACGTTTAAGCCCGGCTAAGTGCCTCAAGTCCAGTGCTGCCTCCTCATTCCGCCTGCTTCCTCCACCCTGTCCACCGCGATGGAGAGCCCATTGTCGGTGCGCAGGTGCACCTGCCCTTCTTCACAATAGATAGAGGTGATGCGCGCCAGGATGGTCGACAGCGCCCCGCTTTCGGCCCTGAAAGTAATGGCCGTGGGCCGTCCCCCCGCCTGCAGGTCCTCCAGGTGCTCCCGGAAAGCTGTCGATATGGATTGTCCGCTGCTCATGATCAGTATACTAAAGATAAAGCGGCCGCATCGGAAAGAAGGAAGAAATGTGCTCACCTTTATTTCAAGCCATAAGACAAGCCGTGCCACT
>DASWYM010000603.1:0-5947 GCA_036404975.1 Chitinophagaceae bacterium | reverse complement strand
GAATACCGGCACCAAGCCCATGCTATCCAAAAACAACCTGCTCACTACGATAGCCTGGAAGATAGGCGACACCACCCACTATGCACTGGAAGGAAGCGTCTTTATCGCCGGCGCGGTCGTGCAGTGGCTGCGCGACGGCCTGGGTGTGATACGAACCTCGGCAGAAGTGGAGCAACTGGCTACCTCGGTAGAAGATAACGGGGGCGTCTATTTTGTACCGGCATTTGCAGGCCTGGGCGCTCCCTACTGGAACCAGCATGCCCGAGGAACCATGATGGGCATTACGAGGGGCACCACCGCCGCGCACATTGCCCGGGCCTCTATCGAGAGCATAGCTTTCCAGACCATGGACGTACTGAACGCTATGAACGCCGATGCCGGGATCCCCATCAAAGAATTGCGCGTAGACGGCGGCGCCACGGTAAACAACCTGCTCATGCAGTTCCAGAGCGATATGATTGACTGCAGGGTGGTGCGGCCCCGGATCACCGAAACCACTGCAGCCGGCGCCGCTTACCTGGCAGGACTGGCTATAGGCTTCTGGAAAAACCTCGACGAGATCCAGCAATACTGGAAAGAAGAGAAAACCTTTGACCCGGTCATGCAGGACGGGCAGCGACAGCAGCAAGTAAAGAAGTGGAGCAAAGCCATCAAAGCAGCCCAGGTATGGGCAGAAGACGACAACTAAACCAAAACCCATTGAAATGTCTATATTCTTCTCTGAACTCATAGGAACAGCCTTATTGATCCTCCTTGGAAATGGCGTTGTTGCCAACGTCGTACTCAACAAAACCAAGGGCAACAGCGGCGGCTGGATCGTCATCACCTTTGGCTGGGCTATTGCCGTATTCGTCGGTGTGTTTGTAGCTGCCAAGACCAGTGGTGCCCACCTCAATCCTGCGGTATCCATAGCCCTGGCTTATTTAGGAAAAATTAGCATGAGCACCCTACCCCTGTATTTTGGCGGGCAGCTACTCGGTGCTATGACCGGTTCTTTCTTCGTTTGGCTTACCTACCGGCAGCATTTCATAGCTACCGAAGATCCCGGGGCCAAGCTCGCCTGCTATTCCACGGGGCCGGCTATCCGGAACACGTTCCAGAACCTGGTGAGTGAGATCATAGGCACGTTTGTACTCATATTTGGGGTCCTCTATATAGCAGCACCCTCTTCCACCTTAGGAGCTCTAGATGCCCTCCCGGTGGCGCTGCTGGTGTTGGGTATAGGTCTAAGCCTGGGCGGCACTACCGGCTATGCCATCAACCCGGCCCGCGACCTCGGACCGCGCATCATGCATGCGCTGCTGCCCATGGGCAGGAAAAATAATAGCGACTGGAGCTACAGCTGGATCCCTGTAGTAGGACCGGTGATCGGCGCTTTACTGGCTGCCATGGTGTACGGCATTACGGTTAACCTGTAAGGTATTATATCAAAGGTCGCCTGGTGGAGCAATGCTTTATCAGGCGACCATTATATTTTCAGAAAACTTCTGCGATACGGTGGTCTTTTCGCCTTTGCTCACCTGCAACACCACCGATCCGTCAAAGCCGATCTTCTCCACCACTTTCACCTTTACTCCAATACCTAATTGCAGGCGCTGTACGTATTGCAGGAAATCCGGGGAAGTATCTTTAACCCCCACCACGCTATATGACTTACCGGGTTCGGCATCGGCCAGTGTAATACGACGGTGGGCCGGCTCCTGGCCATTGGCTTTGGGGATAGGATCACCGTGCGGGTCGTACTCGGGGTAGCCGAGGTATTTATCCAGCCGGTCGGCCAGGTCGGCACTTTTAATGTGCTCCAGCTGTTCAGCCATGTCGTGCACCTCATCCCAGTTATAGCCAAGCTTTTCCTGCAGGAAAACTTCCCATAAGCGGTGTTTGCGTACAATATTAATAGCCGTTTTAAAACCTTTATCCGTTAGCCGGGCACCAGTGCTCTTGTCGTAATGGATCAGCTTTTTGTCCGTCAGCCGCTTCAGCATGTCGATCACAGAAGCAGGATTGATATTCAAGGCGTTAGAAATACTTTTCACACTCACCTTCTCCCCGGACATCTTGCCCAGGTGGTAAATGGCTTTCAGGTAATTTTCTTCTGTTAACGAGGGTGTCATACGGGGAAAGGTAAAGATAATCAGTTCCCCGGCTTAATTCTAATAATTAGGGTCACCTAATTACTTATATTTGCTTACCCGAATGTCTTTTATATACCTTATCCTCTTTAGTATGAAGCACCTTTACTTTTTTATCTTCCTGTTACATTTAGGCCTCCTTGCCATAGGGCAGGAGGGCAACATAAAAGGGGTGGTGCAACACAACGCCCATGGCGTGGAGCGAGCTACCGTTACTTTAAAGCCGCTGCAACGTAAAACGCTCTCCGATTCAGCCGGCTCCTTTAGCTTTCCGGGTGTTCCTTACGGCGTTTATATGCTGGAGGTAAGCAGTGCCGGCTACCTTACCTTTAAAACCCCGGTCATGCTGGATAGCACGGGCAACAGCACTGTCACGGTGGAGTTAAAAGAAAACGCCTCCTCCCTGAACGAAGTGGTGGTCACCGGCACCCAGAGAGCCCGCACCAGGCTGGAGAGCCCCATCCCGGTGGAAGTATATACGCCTACCTATTTTAAGAAGAATCCAACGCCCAGCATTTTTGAGGCCCTGGGAATAGTGAACGGCGTGCAGCCCCAGTTGAACTGCAACGTTTGCAACACGGGCGACATCCACATCAACGGCATGGAAGGACCTTATACGATGGTGCTCATCGATGGAATGCCTATTGTTTCTTCCCTGGCCACTGTGTACGGGCTTTCAGGGATTCCAAACAGTATGGTCAAACGTATTGAAGTAGTAAAGGGACCGGCTTCCACAGTATATGGCAGCGAGGCCGTGGGAGGACTGATCAACATCATTACTAAAGACCCTGACTCATCGGCCCGGCTGTTCGTGGACCTTTCCACCACCAGCCGCCACGAACACACTGGCGACCTCTCACTGAGCGTGGGCGTCGGCAAGGCCAGCACGCTGGTAGGGGTGAATGGCTTTTGGTACGACAGGATACACGACACCAATAAGGACGGCTTTACCGATGTAACACAGCAAAAGCGGGTAGCCCTTTTCAACAAATGGCTCTTTACCCGCAAGGGCGGCAGAGTCAACACGCTGGCCCTGCGTTACCTGCACGAAACCCGCTGGGGCGGTGAGGTGGACTGGTCGCCAAAGTGGCGCGGCACCGACAGCATTTATGGGGAGAGCATCCGCACTAACAGGGTAGAGGCCATCGGCAAATACGACCTTCCGCTGGGAAGCGAAAAAACAAGCCTGGAGTATTCTTACAACTACCACCACCAGGACAGCTATTACGGCGTGGTGCCGTATATGGCGCGACAGCATACCGCATTTGCACAGTTGCGTTGGGACAAGAAGCTGGGGCGCCACGACCTATTTATCGGCGCACCTTTCCGCTATATCTATTACGACGACAACACCCCGGGAACGGCCGATATCCATCTGCAGAATAAGCCGGCCCGCACCTATTTACCCGGCATTTTTATCCAGGACGAATACACCACCGGCAGTTTGACCATGCTGACGGGCCTGCGCTACGATCACCACAGCGAGCACGGCAGCATCTGGTCGCCCAGGATCAGCTTTAAGTGGGCACCTCAACCCAGGCATGTACTGCGATGGAGCACGGGCAATGGGTTCAGGGTGGTCAACCTATTCACTGAGGACCATGCCGCCCTTACTGGAGCCCGCAAAGTGGTTATAGCAGCTTCTCTGAAGCCGGAGCAATCCTGGAACACCAATGTGAATTATACCGGTATCTTCCAGGGTAATGGCTTCTCGGCAGGACTGGATGCCAGCGTGTTCTATACCTATTTTACCAATAAGATCGTGGCCGACTACCTGGCCGACCCGCAGTTGATCATTTACGATAACCTGCACGGTCATGCCGTATCGAAAGGTATAACCCTCAATACGGACCTCCAACTGCAGAACCGGCTGAAAGTCATTGCCGGCGTTACCTTGATGGACGTATACGAGGTGAACCGCGACAGCCTGGGCGCCCGCCGCAAAGAGCCCCAGCTGTTTGCGCCCCGCTTCTCCGGCACTTTCGCCCTCAGCTATAGCTTCCCTGCCCCGCAACTGACCCTGGACCTTACGGGCAAAGTTTCCGGACCCATGTACCTGCCGGTGGTGCCCAACGACTTCCGTCCCGCAAAATCACCCCTATTTGGATTGGTCAACCTGCAGGTGAGCAAGAAGTTTTCCGAAAAGGTAGAAGTTTATACTGCCGTAAAGAACCTGCTGAATTTCCTACCCAGGGACCCAATATTGAGACCCTATGATCCTTTTGACCGTTATGTCCATATCAACAATCCCAATAACTATACGTTTGATCCCAGTTATAATTATGCCCCCGTGCAGGGAATAAAAGGAATGATTGGCTGCAGGGTACATCTCGGACTTGGGAAATAACCGCTTGCACAGCATTTTAATTCCAGGGTTGCCTGTAAGAGGAAAAGGGCGTTTTAACTCCTGCCTTAAGGCACGCCGAGGTCTTTATTCAAAACTTTACGGTCTAAGGCAATGGGGGTTTTCCTCTGGTCCCAGGCAGAGATAACCAGTATCTGACCAGTATCTGACCAGTATCAAACCAGTATATAACCGGTATCTATATAGATACTGGTTTCATACCGGTTAAATACCCATCATATAGCAATTAGGGACTGGTTGTCCCTGAAGGGGCAGGTAAGAAAATCTTAACCGAACATCCGGATACTAAATATCAAAAAGCCCTAACTCATCAGAATAAGGGCTTTTTGCCGGCTGAAATGTACCAATCCCGTTTAGGAGGCAGCGGGGGATATTACCTGGTCTTTTGTGACCTTCTTTTGGATGGACTCCCCTTCACTAGCTGGTCTCATGACAATAAATACGCTTTGAGTTCAGAAAAGGCAGGTTTGATCTTTATTGAGTGCTTCTCTTTTTGCAGCAACCCGCTTATGCCTTCCGCAGTGATCTCCTGGCCGATGGCTGATTTTACAGCCTCGTAAAACTTGATGGGGTGAGCGGTTTCCAGGAAGTACCCTTTCTCCTGCGGATGTTGCTCCAGGTAGGTCTTCAGGCAAGCGTATCCTACTGCGCCGTGTGGGTCCAGGATATAGCGGTGATCACAATACACCTGTTTCATTGTGGTTACCGTCTCTTCATCGGTGATGCGGTAGCTGCTCAAAACTTCTTTCAACTTAGGAAACTTCTGCTCAAAGAGTTCCAGGATCCGGACGAAGTTACTGGGGTTGCCCACGTCCATGGCATTCGACAGGGTAGCCACCGCCTGGCGGGGTTGGTAGTTGCCGCTCTGCAGGTATTCGCTTACCACGTCATTGACATTGCAGGCAGCAATGAAATGCTTTACCGGCAAGCCCGACTTATAGGCCAGCAGGCCTGCACAGATATTGCCGAAGTTGCCGCTGGGCACCGAGATCACAGGCGGCGCCGTTTTATCTTTCCACTGCTGCCAGGCATAGAAATAGTACACCTGCTGGGGCAGCCAGCGGGCCACGTTGATGGAATTGGCTGAAGTGAGAAACAGCTTATTGTTTAACTCATTATCGGCAAAAGCCTGCTTCACCATTTGCTGGCAGTCGTCGAAGTTGCCCTCCACTTCGAGGGCTGTGATGTTCTGGCCCAGGGTGGTTAGCTGTAGCTCCTGTACCCGGCTCACTTTACCGGACGGATAAAGGATGATCACGTTTACGCCTTCCACGCCAAAGAACCCGCTGGCCACCGCACCACCGGTATCGCCCGATGTAGCCACCAGTACGGTCACCTTCTGATCGAGGTTGCGCACAAAATAGCCCAGGCAGCGGCTCATGAAGCGTGCGCCCACGTCCTTGAAGGCCAGTGTAGGACCGTGAAACAACTCCAGGGAATGAATGCCATC
>DASWYM010000602.1:0-1628 GCA_036404975.1 Chitinophagaceae bacterium | reverse complement strand
AGGCTGATCACCGGCGCCAGTGGCGCGGCGTTTTCCCTGATGCTCACCGGGCGCGGTTTCACCTGGTACAACACCTGCTGGTACAAGCCGTCCACGGCATCGGCCACCTTCTGCCACGTGAACAGGGCATTGACCCGCTTTATCGCATTGGCTTTCATCTTGCGGTGCAGCACCGGGTTCTCCAGCAGCAGTTCCACCTTTTCGGCCAGCGCAAAAGGATCATTGGGTGGCACCAGGTAGCCCGTCTGTCCGTCCTCTACGCTGTACTTGATGCCCCCGACATTCGAACCGATCACCGGCGTACCGCAGGCCATCGCCTCCAGGGGCGTAATGCCAAAGGGTTCATACCAGGGCGTGGTAATGAATAGATGGGCAGCCGAATAATAATACTTCAACAGGTTGCGTCCCCGGCGCCCCGTGAAAGTGACCGAATCGGCCACACCGCAGTCCTGTACCAACTGTTGCAGCCTGCCTATTTCCGGGCTGGCCACCGGGTCGGGCAGGTCCGACTCACCGCCCACAATGAGCAGCCTTATTTTGTGAAACGTATTGCGCAGAAGCGGCAGGGCTTTTACCACGTTGTCCACGCCCTTGCGGGGCACCATCCGGCCCAGTTGCAGCAAGATGCATTCCCGCTGGTCGAGACCCAAAATGCTACGGGCAAAGGATGGGTTGACCGGGTAGAGTTCACCCGGGTCAAAGCCGCAGGGAACAATGGTGATCTTAGCGGGATCCACCCCGTAATAGGTCATCAGGTCTTCTTTGTCCTGCGGGCATTCAGCCAGCACTTGATCCGCCCAGCGGGCGGCTTCCTCTTCCACCAGCACCCGTTCGGGAGGAAACTTATCCTGTTCTTTTTGGTAGATCCGCCGCACGTGTCCCAGCGCATGGAAGGTCACTACATAGGGAAGCTCCATGATCTGTTTTAACTCCATCGCCACCAGGGCCGACATCCAGAAATTGGCGTGCGCCAGGTCGTAGTATACTTCCTCTTCTTCCATGAACCGCATCATCTCTTTTCGAAACTCGGTCATAAAGGGAAACAGTTCCTCTTTCGGTAGATAATGAACCGGCCCGGCCTTTACATGCACCACCCGCACGTTGGGAAGCCAGTGGACCACCTGCGGCACCCCTTCATCGTCCCAGCGGGTAAACACATCCACCTTGTATCCCGCTTTGGCAAGGAACCTGGCCAGTTCTGCGACATACACATTCTGTCCGCCGGAATCCACCCCTCCCAATACCGCCAGTGGCGACGCATGCTCACTGATAAAGGCTATTCTTTTCCTCATAAACGGGTTTTAAGGGTTAACAAAATTGGTTTCAGCAGCTCTCGTCGGGGCAGGCCTGTGTTTGTGTTCGGCAACTACCCGCTCAAAAAGGCTTTGCCACTCAGCAATGAACCGCTGAATGGGAAACCGCTCCATAGCAGTCCTCCGCCCCTCCTGGCCCAGCCGTTCAGCCAGGGCTTTATCCTGAAGCAATCCCTTCATCTTATCGACCAGGTAATGAATATCGGTATGGACATACCCCGAAACCCCGTTTTGAATAACCGAGGAAAGCTCAGTAGTTGCCATGCCCACCACGGGTACGCCCAGCATCATCGCCTCGCATATAGCCAACCCCAG
>DASWYM010000601.1:0-5528 GCA_036404975.1 Chitinophagaceae bacterium | reverse complement strand
AATCCTGTAGAGCAGTTATTCTGGGGACGCCTGCCCGTGGTGCATGCTTCTGCCCAGTATTACTTTACCAAGGAGTCTACCATGCAGCACCTCGTGCACCAGTTTAAATACCATGGCCACCAGGAATTGGGACGTTACCTTGGCAGGCTTATGGGTTATGACCTGCAGTACTCCGGGCGCTTCGGCGATATAGACGCCCTCGTGCCCCTGCCCCTGCACCCTTTGCGTGAAGGGAAGCGGGGCTTCAACCAGGCGACGGTCTTGTGCGAAGGCATAGCCGAAGTGCTTCACCTGCCCCTGCTCACCGGTATTGTCATCCGCACCGAATCGACCGAAACGCAGACCCAAAAGAGCCGCCTGGAGCGCTGGGAGAACATGCAGGGTAAGTTCCGGGTAATGGCCTGCGGGCCGGTAGAAGGCCGGCATGTGCTGCTGGTGGACGACGTGGTCACCACCGGTGCCACCCTGGAAGCCTGTGGCCGCGCCCTCCTGCAGGTGCGGGGCCTCCGCCTCAGCCTCGCCACGCTTTGCACCGCTTCGGGCAACTAATTGGAAAAGAGTTTACCAGTTCACGAGTTTTCGGGTTTACGAGTTGAGAACAGCTATGAACTTTCCAACTTGTAACCTGTAAACTCGTAAACTTTCAAACTCCGAATCCCTACTCCCTAATTCCTAATCCCTTATTTTTATATCCCATGACATTTACTGTGAGAAGACTGTTCCTGCTAAGCCTAATGCTGGTGCTGCTGGCCGCCTGCCGTAAAAGCGAGTTCACCGACAGCCCCGAAGCCAGGGTGACCACCACGGTGGACAGCCTTCACTTCGATACGGTATTCACCACTACCGGCTCCTTCACCCAGGCCTTTAAGATCGTCAACAAAAACGAAAAGGGCGTTCGCCTCTCTTCGGTGCGCCTGGTGGGAGGCAACGCTTCGCCTTTCCGCATCAATGTGGACGGCGCCCCTGGCCCTCAGGTGGGTGATATAGACATCAGCGACAACGACAGCGTGTATGTATTTGTCACCGTCAGCATCGATCCCTCCTCTTCTACCCTGCCCTTCGTGGTGCAGGACAGCATAGAGATCAATTATAATGGCAATCGCCAATTGGTGCAACTGGACGCCTGGGGACAGAACGCCCATTTCTACCGCTCCCGGGAGCTTACTGCCGATGCCGTATGGAACAACGACCTTCCTTATGTGATTGTAGGCGGGCTGGCCGTGGACACCGGCGTCACCCTCACCATAAATGAAGGCTGCCGCATCTACCTGCACGCCGATGCACCCTTTATTGTAGACGGCACCCTGAAGGTCAATGGCAAGAATTGGGACAGCACCCGCGTGGTGTTTACCGGCGACCGGCTGGATGAGCCCTACCGCGACTTCCCGGCCTCTCATCCGGGCTTAATATTCACCGGCAGCTCCATCAACAACGTTCTCAACTACGCTGTTATTAAAAATGCCTACCAGGGCATTGTGGCCGACCGGCCCGCTTCGAACGGAGCGCCCAAAGTAACCCTCAACGAAGTGATCGTAGATAATATTTACGAGACGGGGGTGCTTGGTTTTAACTCCAGCATTACCGCCCGCAACCTGCTGTTAAGCAATTGTGGCCGGAACCTCTACCTGGTGAACGGGGGAAAGTACCAGTTTACCCACGCCACCGTAGTGAGCACCTCCAATAGTTATGTGCAGCACAAAGCACCCGTGCTCACTGCCCTTGACTTTATTCCCAACAATGCGGCGGCCCCTGTGGCCCTGGATGCTGTTTTCCGCAACTGCATCTTCTGGGGGGACGGCGGGCTGGTCGACAATGAAGTAATCGTGGCAGGGCGCCACCCTTCCTCCAGTGTAGTCTTTGAAGGCGTGCTGTGGAAAGTAAAGACCCCGCCGACGGCACCTGCTACTGTCATAGGCACCCCGGTTACGCAGGCCCCGGTCTTTGACTCCATCAGCCATGGGCAGCGCATCTTTAATTACCGGCTGAAGGAGGGCTCCCCGGGTGTGAATGCAGGCATTAATGCCGGCGTCACCCTAGACCTTGACGGCAATCCCCGACCAGTTGGGTTGCCCGACCTGGGCGCTTATGAACGTCAGTAGATGTACTTTACCAAATACTTAAGAAGGGATGTGGTGAACCATTTTACCTTTGCCCTGTTATCTTCCAGCACACTAACTTTACTATATGAAGGCAATACTCCTAACCATGATCCTTTCTTCCTTCCTCCTGGCCGGCTCCATTTATGACTTTAAGGTAAAGGGCCTTGAAGGCAAGGAAATTGACTTTGCCCAGTTCAAGGGTAAAAAGATATTGATTGTGAATACGGCTTCCAAGTGTGGCTATACCCCCCAGTACGAAGAGCTCCAGAAGCTTTACGACCAGTACAAAGGCAAACTGGTGATCGTTGGCTTTCCGGCTAACAACTTTGGCGGGCAGGAGCCAGGTTCTAACAGTGAGATCGGCGCGTTTTGCAAGCGCAACTACGGCGTCACCTTCCCTATGGCTGAGAAGGTATCGGTAACCGGGGAGGACATCCATCCCTTGTTTAAATACCTGACGGAGGAAGCCAAAAAACTGGGCGCTCCCGAGCCTGTGGTCAAGTGGAACTTTACTAAGTTCCTGGTGGACGAGAACGGCAAGCTCATAAAGGTATTCCCCAGCAAGGTGAAGCCCCTGAGCGAAGAGATCACCATCCACCTGAATTAAGGTTATTTCAATGATCGCAAAGAATTAGAAAGCTGTCCTTAACGGGCAGCTTTTTTGTTACTACTAATTGCTGCCCATAAAAGCTTATCAGGGCCGGATGATCGCTTCCAACTTTTTTGTTTTGGCATAAATCCTTAACATCGCACCTCCCGGCAGTTACCGGACCCGTGTAGACATGCAATTCAAAGACATCATAGGACAGGCAAAGGTAAAGCACCACCTGGTGGAGATGGTTCAGCACAACCGCCTTAGCCATGCTTTGTTATTCTTAGGCAAGGAAGGCAGCGGCGCCCTTTCGCTGGCCATTGCCTTTGCGCAATATATTGTCTGCGAAAAGCGCAGTGGCAAGGCCCCGGCGGAGGTATCCCTTTTTGATATGCCCCCCGCAGAAGAACCTGCGCCTGCCGCTTTTGACTCCTGCGGCACCTGCCCCTCCTGTACGAAAGCCGCCCAACTGGTGCACCCCGACATTCACTTTTCCTACCCGGTAGTGACCAAAAAGGCCGGCTCCCCGCCCCTGAGCGTGGACTATATCACCGAGTGGAGGGACTTTGTAAAAGGCCTCCCCTACGGCAATGTATACGACTGGCTGCAGTTTATAGGCGCCGAGAACAAGCAGGGTAACATTACTGCCCAGGAGTGTAACGACATCATCCGCAGGCTGAATCTAAAAAGCTTTGAGAGCGGCTATAAGATCCTGATCATGTGGATGCCAGAGTACCTGGGCAAGGAAGGCAACAAGCTTCTGAAGCTGATCGAGGAGCCGCCTGCCGACACCCTCTTTATCCTGGTGGCCGAGAATGAAAGCAGCATCCTCAATACCATCCTTTCCCGTACCCAACTGATCAAAGTGCCGGCACTGGAGCCTGAGGACATAGAGGCCGCCCTGCTGCAAAAAGCGGGCACCCCACCGGATGCGGCCAGGGAGATTGCCAACGCCGCCGATGGCAACTACCGCGAAGCCCTCAACCTGCTGCAGCACGCCGATGAGGACTTCCACAGCCTCCTGAAGGACTGGCTCAACGCCACCCTCCGCTACCAGACCCTGGTCCAGCAGAAGTGTATCGAGGAGATCGCCCGCCTGGGGCGCGAAAAGCAAAAGCAGTTCCTGCGCTACTTTATCCACCTGCTGGAAGGAGCGATCCGCATTGAAGTAGCCAACGAGGCCCTGCTCTTCCACATGCAACGGATCATGTCGGCTACCGAGTACGACTTTGCCGGCAAACTTAATAAGGCCATGAGCCTGGAACAGAAAGAGGCAGTAGCCGAAGAGCTGAACAACGCTTCTTACTATATCGAGCGCAATGCCAACGCCAAGCTCCTCTTCCAGGCCCTCACCATTAAGATCTTCTATATCGTCAAGAATAACGTGATCATTAAGGCCTAATATCGATAGACCATAAACTTATAGCCCCTAGACTTATAGTCCGTGGCAGGAAAGCATACATTTTTCTTTGCCGGAGCCGTTCACTTTGCCTTTACTAAGAGTTTCTTTCCATGGACCAGGGGCCATCGACTATAGACCTTCTTCCACACTCCGCCGCTTCTTAAGTAAAAAAAATTATATTTGCTTACCACCGCTTCGGCGGTTCTATATATATCTGAGGTTATCGGGATCGTGTAGAATGTTTTGAAAAAGCTAGCATATACTCTCTATATACTGTTTGGGAAAGCCCATGGGCCGGGCACAATTCGTCTATTTAGCCCCATTGGAGCCTTTCCATACGCTAGTATTCATAGCTTTTCTGCGTCCCCGCCTCACAAACTGTAACCTATTTTTAAACTTTAAGGAACCAATAATACAATGGGATGTGGAAGTTGTGGAACAGGCAAACCAGGCGGATGTAAAAGCAATGGCAGTTGTGGCACCAACAGTTGTAACCGTATGAACGCTTATGACTGGCTGGTCAACCTGCCGATTAGTGATGCCGATCTGGCCTGCCGTGTTATCGAAGTAAGTTTTAACCAGGGAAGCCGCAAAGATTATTACCGGAACCCAACCCTCCAGCAGCTGGAAAAAGGCGACCTGATCACCGTGGAAGGAATCAGCGGCTTTGATGTGGGGGAAGTGCAACTAACCGGCGAGATCGTTCGCCTCCAGATGAAAAGAAAGGGGGTCGACGAGTTCAGCTCCGAAATGAAAAAAGTGCTACGTCGCGCCAGCGAGCGCGATCTGGACATCTGGCGCCAGAACAAGGCCCGCGAGCGGGACGCCCTTATCCGCGCCCGCGCGATCGCCAAGCAGCTCAACCTGAACATGAAAGTCAGCCAGGTGGAGATCCAGGCCGACGGCAAGAAAGCTACCTTCTTCTATATAGCTGATGACCGCGTAGACTTCCGCGAACTAATCAAGATCTATGCCTCCGAGTTTAAGGTAAAGGTGGAAATGCGCCAGATCGGTGCCCGCCAGGAAAGCGCTAAGGTGGGCGGTATCGGTTCCTGTGGACGCGAACTGTGTTGTTCTACCTGGCTCACCGACTTCAAGTCGGTGAATACGGCCGCTGCCCGTTACCAAAACCTCTCCATCAACCAGACCAAGCTCAGCGGCCAGTGCGGTCGTCTGAAGTGCTGCCTGAACTACGAGCTGGATACCTACCTCGATGCCCTGCAGGGATTCCCTGAGAATGCCGATATGCTGCAGGTGACCCGTGGTACGGCTACCCTGATCAAGAAAGATATCTTCAAGAACCTGATGTGGTACGTGCTGCCCAACAGCAGCAAACAATACCCGCTTACCATTGAGCGGGTACGCAAAATCAGGTCGCAGAACATGCAGAATATTGTGCCCGAAGAACTGGAAGCCGTTGAAGTGGTATCGGGCA
>DASWYM010000600.1:0-4241 GCA_036404975.1 Chitinophagaceae bacterium | reverse complement strand
TGTGATGGAATAGTTGGTGCCGTAATTCCTATTGATGGCCAGCTTGTCCTTTGATCCTGATTTAAACGACTCGCTGTTATCGAGGTCGTGGTAGAAATAAGCGCGCTGGTTGATGATGTCATTAATATTCAGCTTTACTTCTCCCCTTTTGTTCAGCAACTTTTTGGCCACCTGGAAGTCCAGCAGCGGGCGGGGGGCTTCCCAGATATCGGAGATAGCCTCGTTGCCGACAAACAGGATGCGGCGGCCGATCTGGTTGAACAATACCGTGCTGCTGATGCCGGCCTTCTCCAGGTCGTATTGCAGGCCCAGGTTCACCAGGTAAGGGCTTTGCCCCTGCAGCGGGCGGCTGACAGAAGTGGTGTCTTTTACCTGGCTGTGTATATAACTGAGGTTACCGGTAAGGGTAAAGTTTTTGATGCCCTGCGACAAGAAGTCCAGTTTCTTACGGAACTCGAACTCAGCCCCATAGGCCTGTGCCTTTTCAATGTTGGCCACGTTGAAGGTATTGGTAGCCGGCCCGGTCCGGTTGAAGTAGTATTCCAGCGGGTCCCGGAATTGCTTATAGAACACGCCCACCGTTACCAGCTCGCCGGCGCGGGGATACACTTCGTAGCGCAGGTCGGCATTGGTGATCTTGGTACGCTTTGCATTGTTGTTACCCACCACCTGGGCGTTTAGCTCAAAGTCGTAGAAGGCAAAGGGACTCAGCTCCCGGAACTCCGGGCGCACAATGGTCTGGCTTCCGCTCAGGCGGATGTTGGTTTTATTGGTAGGCTTAAAGGTCAGGTTCACGCCCGGCAGGAAGTCGGTCACCCTTGAGTGCACATGACGGGGATCGCTCTTCTGCGTACTTCCCACCACCTGGTCGAAGTCTTCTACCCTTACGCCCCAGATCAGGCGCCATTCCTCGCTGAACTGGTTGTCGAGTTGCAGGTACCCGGCATTGAGAATGGAGTTGGCCAGGTAGCGGTAGGCTGCACCGGTCAGCTCGCTGAATTGAACGGTACCCGGCGTGGCACCAAAGTGCTCCGGTGCAAAGATGCGGTCTGCAGGCAGCTGCTTCAAGGAGGTATTCGATGTATTCAGGAAGAAGGGGCGGCTGTTGAACAGGCGGTCTTTCACCTGGAACAGGTAACCACCTTTCAGGGTTTGCTTTTGTCCCAGCCAGTCGAAGGTCTTGCTCAAATCGCCACCGGCATTATAGATATAGTCGCTCAGGTTGCTATAGAAGATGCTGCCGCTTTTCTGGGAAGCACCCAGGCCCAGCAGGGCCGTGTAGGGCGCCGAGGGATCAGAGGCGGGCTGCGTGTATATCAGGCGCTTCTGGTCGGGAATGTACTGGTCGAGGATGTTGAAGCCACCGTACCATTTGGCTTTGATACCTAAGCCGGAAAAGTTATGGTCGCCCACCAGCTGTGAATTGAAGAAGGTGTTCTGGCGGAAGCCCAGCTCCTGTGCCCTGATACGCTCACCGGCAGGATCGAGGATAAAGTCGCGGCCATCGTAGCGGTCGATCACGAAGTCGGAGCTGTTGACGTTGAGGATGTTCTTGAACGAGACACGATGGTTGTTGGACAACTGCACGCTGAAATTGGCCAACGCACCGGCCAGCACATCGCGGGAGTAACGGTTGTTGTCGTAATACAGGTCCACATCGCCATCATTGTTTGCCAGCACCGAGTTCTGGAACTGCAGGCGGCGGTTACCCTGGTTATACACCATGGCCAGCACCCCTCCTACCTTTTTATTGAACAGGTTGCCGGCAAAGCCGCCATTGAGCTGGAAAGACCTGTTCAAAGGAGCAGATCCGGGCGTAGCGATCCATACATTGCGGAACTGCTTTCCATATTCATTCATCTGCTCCTGGTCCAACTGGGCAAACTTTGATTTAGTGGGGATAGCCGAGGGCAGGTCTCTTTTCCTGTCCGTAATGCCCAGCCAATCCAGCTTACCACCCTTATACTGGTAAAAATCTTTACCCAGGGTCTGGCTGTTGAAGCCGGTGCCTACCTGGATATTGAGGAAGTTCTGGGAGGGAATTTCTTTGGTCTGCACCTGCACCAGCCCACCGGCCCACTCGCCGGGCAGTTCGGGCACAAAGGCTTTGTTCATCACGATGTTGTCGATCATGGCAGCGGGGAACAGGTCAAAGGAGAAGGTCTTCCGGTCGGGCTCTGTACTGCTCAACTGGATACCATTCAGCATGGCTTGGTTGTAGCGATCCGACAAACCTCTCACCACCAGGTATTTACCTTCCTGGATGGAGGTGCCTGGTACCCGCTTCAGGACTTCTCCTGTGTTCCGGTCCGGCGAGCGACGGATGGCTTCGGCCGAAATAACGGAAGCCACCGTGTTGGTGTTTTTCTGGTAGGCAATCAGCGAGTTGACGGTTTCACGGCGAGCGGTGGAGCGGGCCGTGACCGTTACTCCGCCAAGGTCCCTGGCGCTGGTCTGGAGGGTCACGTTCAACTCGGCCACCTGCCCGGCAACCACTTCCACATCGGTCAGCGATTTGGGAGCGTAGCCTACGGCAGAAAAAGAAACCTCGTATTTTTTCCCGGGAGAAAGGTTCAGAGAGAAGTTGCCATCCACGTCGGAAGTGGTGCTGCCCCCTTCGGTCACTCTTATGGTAACACTGGGGAGGGGCTCATTTTTATCGTTAACAACCTTACCGGTTAACTTCAGTGCCTGGGCAACTACAGATCCAAGAGAGCACAACAGAACAACAACAGTCAAGATACAACGGCCTAACATAAGGTATACAATGTTTCGGCAAAAGTGGAAACAACATATTACCCCTATGTTAGGCCCGTGTTAAGGAAATGTAACGTTCGTGTTACGGCAATGTTACCAAGCAGAGCAGGCAGCCCCTATCCTTACCTTAAAAGCGCAACTGCATCCGCAGCGTAAATACATTGTCGTCAAGGTCGTTCGTGTAGCCGGCCAGGTCAGTTTTTTCGTTAGAGACCATATCATAATAGGCCAGGATCTTCAGGTTATCGTTGAAGTAATGCGTCAGGCCCACCCCTATCGTATTGAACCGTACATCGGCAGGCGTCAGGTTGGTCCCGGTTTTACCGATCTCGCGCTCCTCCACTTTGGTGTTGGGGTCATACCAGTCGTATTTGGCCATCACTTCCCATTTCTCACTTACGATGTTCTGCAGGAAGTAGATAAAGGCGCCATCGAAGTTGCGGATGTAGGTAGGTCCCTCAGGCAACACCCCCGGATTCTCCGTGGTGGAGGCGGTACCGGGTTGGGTGCCTTTCCAATATTCCCCCCTGACCTCTGTTTTCCCCCAGCCATGTTTGTAGGCGAACTGTGCATCGGCACCGTAATATTCCCGGGGGGCTTTGTCGCCGATATTGGATAAGGTGGAATCTATTTCGAAAGCCTTCAGGCCGTTTTTATCACTCATACGGTATTTGTATTTCGTGGCCTGAGCCCACCCCCCCAGAAGCAACGACAGGCCGCCGCCAATGGTGATATTGCCGGATGTTGTAATAGGCTTTAGGGCCAGGCGGCTGATCAGGTCCTTATAGGAATCAAATTCCGCGGGCCCCGACTTCCCCTGCCCGTTGAACAGGCCGATATCAAATTTGAGCTGGGGGTCTTTACGTCCGGGCTTCTGCGATTCGTAGCTCACCATTGCTCCCAGGTCGCGCTCACTGGGCATCAGGATCTGCGACATGCGTCCCCTTTCAGGTGTTTCGCGATAGGAAGAAGACAGGTTTACCTCGTAGCCAAAGGGGCGGGAGAACATACCTGCCGTCAGTGAAAAGTTCTGTTTCAGGGGCTCCCAGATACGCACAAACACATCGCGCACGTTTACATCCCGCTCGGTGGCTTCGAACTGGAAAGTGAATAACGCTGTAGGCACATGACTGTTCCTGGAACTAATCTTATAATCGGCTTTAAGGCGGGCCCGGCGCAGCATAAAGCGGTTGTCGGCAAATGCACGGAAGTCGCCACCACTGTAAGAGTCGATTCCTTTTTCCTGGGCCGCCTGGAACTGCGGCTGTATATAACCGCTAAAGCTGAGGTTATCAAAACGCCGCACCACATCCGTTACGGTATCGCGCATAAAAAGCGTGGAGTCGTATTCCGACAGGAACCGCTGTGCGCACAATGGGCCTGACAGGAACAGGATGGCACTCAAAGCCACAAGTTTATATAAGAGGTTCCTTCCTAATACTAAAGGTGCCGTATAAGTGCAGGGATATGCTCGCATGATTTTT
>DASWYM010000599.1:0-22641 GCA_036404975.1 Chitinophagaceae bacterium | reverse complement strand
TCATCGCTGAGTGCTCCTTAAACAGGCTGGCTCCAGGCCGCCTTAAACACAAAATTATTTAAAAATGATTTGGTAGCTAACACAGAATCTATCGGGACCCTAATCCCTTCTCATTCCCTCCTGTTCTCATGTACCGAAATTCCCTACATATTCCCTAGACATTCCCTATTAATTCCCTATATATTCCCTATCTACGAGGATAGGGAATTAGTACGGAATATCCTGGGAACATCCAGAGGAGGTCATGGGAATAAAGGAACCTGAGGGTAGCTTTTGCCCTGCATTAGGAAGGAAGTTCTTCCTGGGCAAAAGTGATGCAGTAATCGTTCTGCCGTCTGCAGGTAATTAGTGCCGGTGAGGAAGGATGCCAAACAGGAGTAGAGCCTGGTTGAACTCAACACAGTCATTGCGTAACGGCACAGTGAATAGGGTAACCGGAAAGGACGTACATGAAAAAGTCCCGCCTGCGGCGGGACTTCTCAATGATATAGTGTTCAAGAAAAGGTTGGCGCTGTCAATCAGAGGGCTGCCAGCTGTACTTTTTGCTGCAGCTCCATCACGTTGTCGCGGAAGACATTGTCGGTGTCCATCAAATCCTTCACGGTCTGGCAGGAGTGGATCACCGTAGTGTGGTCGCGGCCACCAAAATGCTCCCCAATGGTCTTGAGCGAGTTCTTGGTAAAGGCTTTGGCCAGGTACATCGTGATCTGGCGGGCCTGTACGATCTCGCGCTTGCGGGTCTTCTGCAGCAGTTTGTCGTAAGGCACGTCATAGTATTCGCACACCATCTTTTGGATCGTGTCGATGGTGATCTCTTTGCTGGATGATTTAACGAAGTTGCGTAACACTTTTTTGGCGAGTTCGAGGTCAATTTCCCTGCGATTGAGCGAAGATTGTGCCAATAAGGAGATTAGGGCCCCTTCCAGCTCGCGAATATTATTATTAATGTTGTACGCGATATACTTTACCACCTCTTTGGGCATCTCCAGGCCATCGTTTTTCATCTTGCGCTCCAGGATCTCGATCCTTGTTTCGTAATCGGGCACCTGTATATCGGCGCTGAGGCCCCACCGGAAGCGGCTTAACAGGCGTTCCTGCACGCCCTCGAGGTCTTTAGGCGACTTATCGGAAGTGAGCACGAGCTGCTTGCCCGACTGGTGCAGGTGGTTGAAGATGGCGAAGAAGGCATCCTGCGACTTTTCGGCCTTATTAAAGAACTGCACATCATCGATGATCAGCACATCGATCAACTGGTAGAAGTGGATGAAGTCGTTGATGGCATTGTTACGGCTATGGTCGACAAACTGGTTGATAAACTTTTCGGAGCTGACGTACAGCACCACCTTGGTAGGATGAAGGCGCTTCACTTCGTTGCCGATGGCCTGTGCGAGGTGGGTTTTCCCCAACCCTACCCCACCGTAGATCACCAGGGGGTTAAAGGAGTTGGCTCCCGGTTTCTCGGCAACGGTCTTACCGGCACGGCGTGCCACGCGGTTGCTGTCACCTTCGATATAGGAATCAAATGTGTATATGGGATTCAGCTGCGGGTCAATATGCATTTTCTTCAACCCGGGAATCACAAAGGGATTCTTTACAGGGGTGTTGATGACAAGGGGGAAGTCCATTTCGTTATTAGAAAAAGATTTATAACCATGACCGGCCACATCCACAGTCACCGGCTTGTTGTAGTTATTACCCCCGTCTACCATTATGCGATATTCCAACTGGGCCTCTTTACCCAACTCGCGTTTCAGGGTCTTGGCCAACAGGTTCACATAATGCTCTTCCAGGTACTCATAGAAAAACTGGCTCGGCACCTGGATGATCAATACATTGCCTTTTACTCCTACTGGTTTGATCGGTTCGAACCACGTTTTGAAATGCTGCCACTCCACTATATCCTTAATGATAGACAAGCAATTGGACCAAACTAGTTCGGCATTCTTCTCCATGAACAGAAAGCAGTTTATAATGCGTTAAGAAAACAAACTATCAAATAGTTTCTCACAGGTGTGTATAAAAATATTTTGCGCTAGGAGAACGAATATCTATAGAATCTGTTGAAAAAAAAATTTTTATATCTCGCTTTTTTTGCTAACTGCAATAGGCGAAGATTCCAATAGTTTTTTCCCTTTTCTTTTTTCAAAAAGCAGGTCTATCCGGCCTAGCTGAATGCCGGCAAACCCTACCTGGTTAATGACCACATCTTCTCCCTTTTTGTTCTTCACCGTAACGGGCGCATCCAGGAAGGTGTGTGTATGCCCGCCGATGATAAGGTCGACATTTTCTGTCTCTTTTGCAAGCACCAGGTCACTTATTTTATTATCGTTGTACTTATAGCCCAGGTGAGAAAGGCAGATGACCAGGTCGCAACCTTTTTTCTTCAATTCGGCCGCATAGCGGTTGGCCTGCTGCACGGGGTCCAGGTATTTGGTAGTGCCATACAGGTTTTCCGGCACAAGCCCTTCCAGTTCAACACCCACACCCAATACCCCAATTTTCAGGCGGCCCTTGTTGAAAATCTTATAGGGCTGGTAGTTATGCTCCATGGGCGTGCCGGTAAAATCATAGTTGGCTATGATCATCGGGAAAGAAGCATGACGACGCAGCTGGTTGCGGAGCACTTCGAGGCCTGCATCGAAATCGTGGTTACCGATGGTCGCGGCATCATAGCCCATAGTGCTCATAGCCCTGATCTCCGGCTCGCCTTTGTAGATGTTGAAATACGGCGTACCCTGGAAGATATCGCCGGCGTCCAGCAACAACACGTGCTCTTCCTGGCGGCGGATCTGGTCGATCAGCTGTGCCCGGGCGGCCACGCCACCCAACCCCTGGTTGCGGCCACCATCCATAGGAAAAGGATCTATACGGCTATGGGTGTCATTAGTATGCAGGATCGTAAGCTTTATGTCTTCTTCGAACCACTCTGCGGCCCTTGCCATATGCGGACCGGCCAAAAACGCACCTGCTGCCAGGGCCGACTGGGAAAGGAACTTTCTTCTATTGAGCATTGGTAACGCGGTTTTCAACGGTTGCAGTTATATTGTTTCCCTGGGCTTTCAGCGCCTGGATGTAATCGAAAAGGGCATCGCGCAACAGGTAGCCCCTGTTTTGCTGGGGGATGGCTTTAAACATGGCGGCATCATCGCCCCCGTTGGCCACGTAATCGGAGTTGGCCACCGTGTAGGTTTTATTAGGGTCCAGTGGCTGACTGCCTATCCGCACATTGACGGCCTTTTTGTCCCGGATCTGCATGGTTATACCGGCCATGGGCCATCCGCCACTGGCAGCGGTCAGGTCGAGGAACTGCTGCAACACACTACCCTTTACCTGCTGTAACACTAAAAGGTTATCAAATGGCATCAGTTCGAAGATCTTTCCCCTTGTCACTTCGCCTTTGGGCAGCTGGGTGATGCGGATGCCTCCATAATTGGTAAAGGCCGCGTCCACCGGCATCCCGAACTTTTCTTTGGCTGCCCAGAGCATAGCGTCCACCATAAAGTTGCCCAGCGCCCCTTCCGGCTTCGCCTTTTCCATTTCCACTGCCGCCACCCCTACCACCAAGTTCATACTCCTGTTGACACTATCATGGTAGGGCTGTATCATCTTGACCATTGATGTGTCCCGGGGAAGGCCGGCAGTGATGCGATAGCCCTCATAAACCGCTTTGGTGGGAACAAAGGCCGTATTGCAGGAAAGCAGCAGGGCCGAACCCAGTGCAACGATCCAGTTATGGCGGAAGTAAGTCATGCGAGCGTATTAATAGAATGAAGCAGCAAAATTAGGCGGGAAAAGGTACTAAAGTCTTTAAATAAAGGCTAAAGCCTTTCACCTGGCGGTGGTACCAAAGAGACAGGCGGTAGAGACCGCCTGACAATGCTTTAAAACGTTCTATAAAAGCGATGGGAACACCGCTTCGCATAGGAGAAAAATTTGCACCCACAATACTACTAACCCTATTGCATCCGCTCAAACCGGCATTACCCGGGCATGGAATTGGGGCGCTGAGCCGTTAAAAAGACCTTCTGAAAGGGTCGGCCTGTATTTAAGGGAAAAGAGACTGTTAAAACGCCCGGAATTAAGAGCGTTTATGTTGTCAACAACCATCCGTACAGGGTTTTCCCCCTATAGCCCAAAAATTAACGGCGAATATTCATTTCATAAATTATTTTTACAGCTTTAAGGGTGGCATACCAGTTGAATTTATGGGATGTCCACTTATATTTGCAGCCTCAAAAAATGAACACGAGCACACATAACAAACATTTCGTATTTCACGCCCTGGTAGCCACCAGGATGTACGACGTGTGCTTTGACCTGTTCCGCTACCTTTCAAGACGACCTGGAATCTGATAGGACGAGCCGTTTACCAAGGCCCCTATCAGTGAAAAATTCCCGGAATGGTTTTTTCTTAGGATTGGTAATCCCCCATAATAATTATTACTGACATAGTGGAAAATCAGAATATTATCATCAGGGTAGCAACCCCTGCCGATAAAGTATATGCAACAACCATCACCGACGAGATGGAAGCATCGGCCAGGGCCCGTGGCACCGGTATTGCCAAGCGCAGCCCCGATTATGTAGCCCAGAAGGTGGAAGAGGGTAAAGCCGTCATTGCCCTGACGGATGACGGCACGTGGGTAGGCTTTTGCTATATAGAAACCTGGGAGGGGGAATATGTAGCCAACTCCGGCCTGATCGTTTCGCCTGCTTTCCGGAAAAGCGGTGTGGCCAAGAGCATCAAGCAACGCATCTTTGAATTGAGCCGTGAGAAGTACCCCGAAGCCAAGATCTTCGGCCTGACCACCGGTTTGGCAGTTATGAAGATCAACAGCGACCTGGGCTATGAGCCGGTAACTTACTCGGAACTGACACAAGACGAGAAGTTCTGGGCCGGCTGCAAGAGCTGTGTGAATTATGACATTCTGATGAGCAAGGAGCGGAAGAATTGCCTGTGCACTGCCATGCTCTACGACCCTAAGGACCATTATAAGCCGGAAGAAACCCAGGAGCACTTTGAGCAGAAGAGCAAAGTGTACGAGCGCCTGATGAAATTCAAGCAAAGTAAGTTCCTCAAAAGGCTAAAGGGCAGCGACCGCAACAGCAGCCGTAAATTAAAAGTATTCTTCTTCAACCTACTGCACTAACAACCCGGATAAAGGACATGAAAAAAATCGTACTTGGCTTTAGCGGCGGATTGGACACTTCTTATTGCGTAAAATACCTGGGCGAAGATAAAGGCTACGAGGTACACAGCATTATCGTTAATACTGGTGGCTTTTCCGACGAAGAACTAAAAGGCATAGAACAGCACGCGTACAAACTGGGAGTAAAAACCCATACCACCGTCGATGCCGTAAAGGGATATTATGACCGCATCATAAAATACCTGATCTATGGCAATGTACTGAAGAACAACACCTACCCGCTGAGCGTAAGCGCCGAGCGGCTGGTGCAGGCCCTGCACATCGCCGAGCACGCCAGGGCCCTGGGCGTGGAAGCCGTAGCCCACGGTAGCACCGGCGCCGGTAACGACCAGGTACGCTTTGATATGATCTTTCATATCATGATCCCGGGTGTAGAGATCATTACCCCTATCCGCGACCTGAAGCTGAGTCGCGAGGCAGAGATTGCCTACCTGAAAGAAAAGGGAGTGGAAATGAACTTCGAGAAGGCCGTATACTCCATTAACAAGGGGCTGTGGGGCACTTCGGTAGGTGGAAAGGAAACCCTGTCGTCCAAAGGGGTGCTGCCTGAAGAAGCCTGGCCGACACAGGTCACCAAAACAGGCAGCGAAGAAGTGAAGCTCACCTTTGAAAAAGGCGAACTCACGGCTGTCAATGGCCAGTCTTTCGGCCATCCTTCGGAAGCCATCCAATACTTACAAACTATTGCCGGGCCTTATGGCATTGGGCGCGATATCCACGTGGGTGATACCATCATTGGCATCAAGGGCCGTGTAGGCTTTGAAGCGGCCGCTCCCATGGTGATCCTTAAAGCCCACCACGCCCTGGAAAAGCACGTGCTTACCAAGTGGCAACTGAACTGGAAAGACCAGCTTGCCCTCTTCTATGGCAACTGGCTGCACGAAGGCCAGATCCTTGACCCGGTGATGCGCGACATTGAAGCCTTCTTTGAGCGCTCGCAGCAAAACGTTAGCGGCGATGTGTTCGTACAGCTGCTCCCCTATCGCTTCCAAATAATCGGCATCGAGTCGCCGTTTGACCTGATGAGCAGTAAGTTTGGCAAGTACGGGGAGATGAACACCGGCTGGAGCGGCGAGGACGTACGTGGGTTCAGCAAGATATTCGGTAACCAGACATCCATCTTTTACCAGGTAAACGAAGAAGGCCATGCAAAAGATTAAAGCAGGGATCATTGGCGGTGCCGGTTATACGGGTGGAGAGCTGATTCGCCTGCTGATTAACCACCCCCAGGTAACGATAGCTTACATCAACAGCCGCAGCAATGCGGGGAAGCCGGTGTCCTCGGTGCACCATGACCTGTTTGGAGACACCGACCTTACCTTCAGCAGCGAGCTGCACAGCGATATTGATGTACTGTTTTTGTGTGTAGGCCACGGTGAAGCCAAAAAGTTCCTGGAGGCGAACCAAATAGCAAATACCATCAGGATCATTGACCTTTCGCAGGACTTCCGCCTGGCAGCACATGCCAGCCTTGGTAACCGCACATTTGTGTATGGGCTACCAGAGCTGAATAAGGAAGAGATCCGCAATGCCCACAACATTGCCAATCCCGGGTGCTTTGCCACCTCCATCCAGTTAGGTCTGCTGCCCTTGGCCAAAGAAGGCTTGCTCGATGAGATCTACACCACCGGCATTACCGGTTCCACGGGTGCGGGTCAGAGCCTCTCCACCACTTCCCACTTTAGCTGGAGGGCCAATAACATACAGGCCTACAAAACACTGAACCACCAGCACCTGAAAGAGATCAACCAGTCGATCCAGCAATTGCAGCCTAATGGCGTAGACTTAAGCTTTGTGCCCTGGCGAGGAGACTTTACGCGCGGCATCTTCATCAGCTCCATGGTCACTTGCGAATGGAAGCTGGAAATGCTGGTGGAGCTGTATAATGACTACTATGCCGACCATGCGTTTACCCATGTGAGTGAAGAGGACATTTTCCTGAAGCAGGTAGTGAACACGAATAAGTGCGTGATCAAGCTGGAAAAAGTAGGCACCAAGCTGGTCGCTCATTCGGCCATAGACAACCTGCTGAAGGGAGCCTCGGGGCAGGCTGTGCAGAACATGAACCTGATGTTTGGATTGGATGAGTGTGCGGGGTTGAACTTAAAAGCAACAGCATTCTAATATGAAATCAGCAATCATTGGTGCCGGCAACATAGGCATGGCCCTGGCGGAAGGACTGGTCAAATCGGGCACCTGCACGCCCGGGGATATTACCCTGACCCGCCGCAGCCTGCATTCTTTTTCGCAGCAGGAAAAGGGCTTTGCCGTTACGACCAGTAACCCGGAAGCGGTAGCCACGGCCGACGTGGTGTTCCTCTGTGTGTTGCCACAGCAATTGAATGCTGTTTTGGACGAGATCAAAGATTCCGTCAATGCCGAAAGGCAGCTCCTGATCTCGGTGGTTACCGGTGTACACACCAATGATATCCGCGACCGGCTGCAAAGCGACGTGCGCATCATAAGAGCTATGCCCAATACGGCCCTGAAGGTGAATGCGAGCATGACCTGCATATCGGCTGCCAATGCCACGGAAGCCGACATACAGATGGTGCAGAACCTGTTCAATACCATGGGCACCTCCATCATCATCAACGAAGAGATGATGAGTGCCGCCACCGCCCTTTGCGCCTGCGGCATTGCATTTTTCCTGCGCAGTATCCGTGCAGCCGCCCAGGGTGGTGTGGAAATCGGCTTCCACGCACACGATGCCATCATCATCGCTGCCCAGACAGCCCTGGGAGCGGCACAGTTGCTGCTCACCAATAAGACCCACCCCGAGGAAGAGATCGACAAGGTTACATCTCCCAAGGGCTGCACCATTGCCGGCCTCAACGAGATGGAGCACCAGGGACTCAGTTCCGCCATGATCAAGGGCATAAAATTATCTGCGAACATCGCTAACGAATTATACAAAAGATGAAGCTATTCGACGTTTACCCCATTAACGACATCAATATCGTAGAGGCAAAGGGCTCCTATGTGTGGGACGATAAAGGCCAGACCTACCTGGACCTGTACGGCGGCCACGCCGTGATCAGTGTGGGTCACACGCACCCGCACTGGGTAAAGCGCATCGAAGAGCAGCTCCATAGGATCGCTTTTTACTCCAACTCCATCCGGATCCCCATCCAGCAGGAGCTGGCCGATAAACTGGGTAAGCTCTCCGGGCGCGAGGACTACCAGTTGTTTCTTTGTAACAGTGGTGCCGAGGCCAACGAGAACGCTTTAAAGCTGGCGTCCTTCCATACCGGCCGCAAAAAGGTGGTAGCTTTCAGCAAGGCTTTTCATGGCCGTACGTCGCTGGCGGTAGCCGCTACTGACAACCCCTCTATTGTGGCCCCGGTAAACGAAACCCAAAACATCGTATTCCTGCCCTTCAACGATGAAGCTGCCCTGAAAGCTTACTTCCAATCCAACGGCAGTGAAGTAGCCGCCGTGATCATAGAATCCATCCAGGGCGTAGGCGGTATTACCGTAGCTACGGATAGTTTCCTGCAGACCATTCACCAGGTGTGTACCGAGGCCGGCGCCGTGTTCATTGCTGATGAAGTGCAATGCGGCTATGGGCGCAGCGGTAAGTTCTTTGCCCTCGACCATGCGGGCGTGGATGCCGACATCTATACCATGGCCAAGGGCATGGGCAATGGCTTCCCGATAGGCGGCATCCTGATTGCCCCTCACCTGCAACCGAAGCATGGCATGCTGGGTACCACCTTCGGCGGAAATCATTTAGCTTGTGCTGCTGCCTTAGGCGTACTGGAAGTGATGGAACAGGAGGATCTGCTGGCCAAAGCATCGGAAAGCGGCGAGTACCTGATGAGCGAATTGGGCAAGATCGAAGGCCTGCAGAGCATCCGCGGCAAGGGCCTGATGATCGGCTTTGAAGTGCCGGAGTCGTTAAAGAACTTACGCAAGCTCTTGCTGGCCGATTACCGTGTGTTCACCGGCGAGGCAAAGCCTAATGTGGTGCGCCTCCTCCCCGCCCTGAACATTGGCCGCAAGCACATCGACGAGTTCTTAACGGCGCTCCGCTCGGCCGTGAACCAATTATCCGCAGATATACCCGCAACCGCAGCTAAGCCGGTACAGGCTTAGCAATAGATACTATAAAACAGCAGACGACATTGGAAAAGTTTATCTCAGTACAGGACGTAGCGAATATCGAAGAACTGGTGCAGCAGGCCCTGGCCTACAAAGCCGACCCGTTCAGGGACAAGACCCTGGGCGCCAACAAACGGATAGGCTGCCTGTTTTTAAACCCCAGCATGCGCACCCGCCTGAGCACCCAGGTGGCAGCCCAGAACCTTGGCATGGAGGCCATTGTGTTCAACGTAGGCTCCGAAGGCTGGTCGCTGGAGTTTGAAGAAGGCGCCATTATGAACGGCACCACGGTGGAGCACGTCAAAGATGCAGCCCCCATCATGGGCGCCTACTTTGACGTACTGGCCATCCGCACCTTTCCTTCGCTGAAAAGCCGGGAAGAAGATTACAGCGAGCAATACATCAACCAGTTTGTAAAGTACGCAGGCATTCCCATCGTTAGCTTAGAAAGCGCTACTCTTCATCCCCTGCAAAGCTTAACCGACGTCATTACCATTACCGAGACGTTCAAAGAACAGCGCCGGCCTAAGGTGGTGCTTACCTGGGCTCCGCACGTTAAGGCCCTGCCCCAATGCGTAGCCAACAGCTTTGCCCAGTGGATCAATGCCTGGGGAGAGGCCGACTTTGTGATCACCCACCCGGAAGGCTATGAACTGGACGAGAAGTTTACCAATGGTGCCACCATCACTACTGACCAGGATGAGGCGCTGAAAGATGCCGACTATATCTATGTAAAGAACTGGAGTTCCTACCAGCAGTACGGCCAGATCCTGAACTCTGATGCCTCCTGGATGCTTACCAATGAAAAGCTGGCGGCGTCCAACAATGCCAAAGTAATGCACTGCCTTCCGGTGCGCAGGAACGTGGAGCTAAGTGATGAAATCCTCGACGGACCCAACAGCATCATCACACAAGAGGCTGCCAACCGCGTGTGGGCCGCCCAGGCAGTATTGGCCGCGATCCTGAGTGCGCAAAGTAAGTAGAGCCATGGATACATTATACGTCATTAAGATCGGGGGCAATATCATCGACGATGAGGCTAAGCTCTCCCATTTCCTGAAAAGCTTCGCCGCCATCAGGGGTAAGAAGATCCTTGTGCACGGAGGTGGCAAGATGGCTACCCGTATAGCCGAAGAAATGTCTATTCCCCAGCAGATGGTTGACGGCAGGCGCATCACGGATGCCGAGACCCTTAAGATCGTAACCATGGTATACGCGGGCTATATCAACAAAAACATCGTAGCCCAGCTGCAGGCAGCCGGCACCAATGCACTGGGCCTGAGCGGTGCCGACGGCAACGCCGTACAGGCACACAAGCGTACGCACGCCTCTATTGACTACGGCTTTGCCGGGGATATTGACCGGGTGAATGCCTCACTTTTGTCCACTCTGCTGGAGCAAGATGTAGCTTTGGTTATGGCCCCCATCACCCACGATAAAAAAGGACAGCTCCTCAATACCAACGCCGACACCATTGCCCAGGAGTTGGCAAAGGCGTTGAGTGCCACCTACCGGGTAGAGCTTATCTATTCGTTTGAAAAGAGCGGGGTGCTGGCCAATGCAGACGATGAGGCCTCTCTAATTCCCCGGATCAACCCGCCTGCCTACGAACAACTGAAACAGGACGGATTGGTATTTGCTGGCATGATCCCCAAACTGGACAACGCTTTTGCAGCACTGGCCAGTGGCGTAAAAAAGGTAATCATAGGTAAGGCAGAAAACTTGCAACAGCTAATCGATGGAACCACAGGCACAAGTATCGTCAATGAATAATCCTTCGCTCCATACACTCCAGGAAAATGCAATCGAACTGCTCAAGAAACTAATTGCCACGCCCTCCTTCAGCAGGGAAGAAGAGCATACTGCCACCCTGCTGGAAAACTTCCTACAGGCTAAGGGCATCGAAGTACACCGCCATATCAACAATATTATAGCCCGCAACAGGCATTTTGATGCAGCTAAGCCCACCATCCTGCTCAACTCGCACCACGATACGGTAAAACCCAACAAAGCCTATACGCTCGATCCCTTTACCCCCATAGAAAAGGACGGCAAACTCTATGGCCTGGGCAGCAACGATGCCGGTGGCTCGCTGGTTTCCCTCATAGCCACCTTTGTACATTTCTACGACCAGCAGCACCTGCACTTTAACCTGGTACTCGCTGCTACGGCCGAAGAAGAGATCTCGGGGGTCAACGGCGTAGAGTCGGTCATCCCCCTGCTAGGGAAGATCGATTGCGCTATTGTAGGAGAGCCCACCCTGCTGCAAATGGCCGTAGCCGAGCGCGGACTGATGGTGCTGGATTGCATCGCCCATGGCAAAGCCGGTCATGCTGCCCGCAGCGAAGGTATCAATGCGATTTATATCGCCCTTAAGGACATCGAATGGATGCGTTCCTTCCGGTTTGAAAGGGTTTCCGAGCTCATTGGGCCGGTGACCATGAACGTCACGGTGATTGAGACCGATAACAAGGCGCATAACGTGGTACCCGCCCAGTGCCGCTTTGTGACCGATGTACGCATCAACGAGTTGTACAGCTTTGAAGAAGTATTATCAACTATTCGCACACACGTACAAAGCGAAGTAATGCCCCGCAGCGACCGCTTGCGTTCAACCATGATCCCGCTGGATCATCCCCTGGTGCAGGCAGGCCTTGCGCTGGGACGAACTTACTACGGTTCCCCTACTTCCTCCGACAAGGCCCTGATGCCATTCCCGGCCCTCAAGCTGGGCCCTGGCGACTCTGCCCGCAGCCATACCGCCGATGAATTTATCTTTATAGACGAAATAAAGGAAGGCATAGAAGGGTACATCCAACTATTAAACAGATTATCATGAAGCTTTGGCAAAAAGAAAACACTTCGGTTTCCGCTCTCATCGAAACCTTTACCGTCGGCAGGGATAAGGAATTTGACCTGCTGCTGGCGAAGCACGACGTACTCGGTTCCATAGCCCACGTAACCATGCTGGGCGAAGTGGGCCTGATGACAGCGGAGGAAGCCGATGCGGCTGTCAAAGCGCTCAACGACATCCTTTCGGATATAGAAAGGGACCAGTTTACCATCGACGAGAACGTAGAGGACGTTCACTCCCAGGTAGAGTTGCTCCTTACCCAACGCATTGGCGACATCGGTAAGAAAATCCACAGCGGCCGCAGCCGCAATGACCAGGTAGCCGTAGACATTAAGCTATACCTGCGCGAACAGATCCTCATCATCAAAGAAGAAGTCCGGAAGCTCTTCGACCTGCTGCAAAACCAGAGCGAGGAGTACAAAGACAAGCTGCTGCCCGGCTATACCCACCTGCAAATCGCCATGCCGTCTTCCTTCGGGCTGTGGTTTGGCGCCTATGCCGAAAGCCTGGTAGACGACCTGGAGATGCTGGCAGCCGCCTTTGCCATCACCAACAAAAACCCTCTGGGCAGCGGTGCCGGCTATGGCTCCTCTTTCCCACTAAACCGCACCCGTACCACCGAGATCCTCCAGTTTGCGGCGCTGAACCATAATGCCGTTTACGCCCAAATGACCCGCGGGAAAACCGAAAAGGTCGTAGCTATGGGCCTGAGCTGCATAGCCGCCACCCTGAGCCGGCTATCGATGGATTGCTGTCTGTACCTGAACCAGAACTTCGGGTTTATCTCCTTTCCTTCCGAACTGACCACAGGGAGCAGCATTATGCCTCACAAGAAAAACCCGGACGTGTTTGAGCTCATAAGAGCCAGGTGCAACCGCATCCAGGCCATTCCTAACGAACTCACCTTGTTGGTCAACAACCTGCCGTCCGGCTACCACCGCGACCTGCAGCTGACCAAAGAGGTGTTGTTCCCGGCCATAGAAGAACTAAAAGCCTGCCTGCAACTGGGCCGTCTTATGCTGTCGAACATCGAGGTAAAAGACGACATCCTTACAGATGAGAAATACAAGTACCTCTTTAGCGTCGAGGCCGTCAACGAATTAGTCAATCAGGGGATTCCTTTCCGCGAAGCTTACCGGCAGGTGGGCAATAGCATTGAAAAGGGAGCATTCGCCTTCGACCACTCCAAAGGACTGCACCATACCCATGAAGGCAGTATTGGCAACTTATCCAATGGCGAAATAGCCGTCATGATGGAGAAGGTCCTTGTCAAATTCAATGTAAATCAATGACATAATTTCGTGTAGAAGTATTTCTACAGAACTCCCTTAGCTATTTGCGGATAGTATTATAGAAAGCGTAAATCTATCCAAAGGCCCACCGCTCAGGCAGGGTCTATAAATTGCGTACCTGTTTGCACCGCTTAACCACTCATGCAAACAGAAACCACTCATAACAGGACGGCTATCCAGAAGGTTGCCCGTATCCTACTGATTGTGATTGTATCGATCCTGCTGTTGGCCATCCTGCTGGTCCTGCTGCTGCTAACCCCTTCAGGCCAGAAGTTCGCCACCGTCAGGGTGGAGAATTACCTGGAGAAAAAGCTGGAGACCAGGGTTGATATAGGACGCATCTACATCGGGCTACCTAAAAAGCTATTATTACAAAATGTCTATATCGAAGACCGCACTAAGGACACCCTGCTTTCCGGGGGCACCATCAGGGCCAACCTCGATATCTTCAAGCTTTTTTCCAACGAAGTGCAGATCAACGAGCTGGAAATCAGCGATATGACCGCCAAGATCAAACGCCTGATGCCGGATACGGCGTTCAACTTCCAGTTTATTGTTGATGCTTTTGCCGCCCCGCAAACAACGGCTGATACTACGGCTACCGCCCCGATGAAACTGGCCCTGAACAATCTTGCCCTGAACAACATTCGCATCCTTTACAACGACGTGGTGACCGGTAATGACATGACGGCTCACTTGGGTAGTTTAACAGCCATAATAGATTCCTTAAACCCTAATACCTCTCATTATGATGTGCCTTCCCTGGTAGTAAAAGGCCTGCGAGGCCGCTTTTACCAGAGCACCCCCCTGGTGAAGCCCGAGCCGGTAACCAAAGATCTGGCGGAAGCCGCTATCCCCCCGGCCATGAAGCTGGCTTTTGGAAAGGTGCAGCTCAATGATATTGACTTTGACTACCGCAACAACGTCTCCTCTTTCTTTACCGATTTCAAAATAGGCCACCTGGTAGCCGACGGCCGGAACCTGGACCTGCAAAACCGCATCATTCACCTCGATGCCTTGCAACTAGACAATAGCCAGACCTCCATCCGCCTGGGTAAATCCGTAGAAGCCAAAAAAGTAGAGAAGGAGATCGAAAAAGAAGTAGCCGTCCAGAAAGAGCAGGGCTGGGTCTTCCGGATCGACCAGGCACGCATTAACAACAACCTGTTTGTTTTCGATAACGATAACTCACCCAAACTGGCCCATGGTATGGACTACGCCCATATGCGGGGCGACAGCCTGACCCTCCATGTCGACAACTTCGTGCTGCGCGAAGATTCTATCGGCGGTCACATCACCAGGGGCTCTTTCAGGGAAAAGAGCGGTTTTGTGCTGCAGGCCCTCCAGGGCGATATCCTCTATGCCCACAATCAGACCCATCTTAAAGACCTTTACCTCAAGACGCCCGGCACAGAACTGAAGCGTAGTTTTTTGATGGAATACGAGTCATACGAAGCCCTGGCAGAAAACTTCGAAAAGACCCTCTTCGACATGGAGATCGTGGACAGCCGCGTGCAGGTAAAAGACATCCTCGTTTTTGCCCCGCAGCTGCGCAACCACCCGGCCCTTGCCAACCCTTCCGATATCTGGCACCTGAATATCATCGGCAGCGGCAACATGGACCGCCTGCACTTTGAGAACCTGCAATTCGATGGGCTGCGCAATACCCAGATCGACGCTTCCGGCACCCTGGCCGGCTTAAATAACCCCAATGCTGCCGGCGGCACCTTTACCATCCGGAAGCTGCACACCACCCAGACTGACCTTTCGCTGTTTACCGGGCAACGGCTATCCACTCCCGACCTTACCCTGCCGGAGTCCTTTGATGTGACCGGCACTCTGTCCGGCAACATGAAGGCCCTGTCCACCAACCTGAACATCTATACTTCTGCCGGGGCTGTGGCCGTCAACGGGCGCTTTACCAACCTGGCCACCCCGGATGTAATGACCTATAATGCCAATGTGCGGACGGGCTCCCTGCAGCTGAACGAAATACTCCGCAATGGCGTACCGGTTGGGCCTATTACCGCCAATATGAATATTTCCGGCAGCGGTATTACCCCCAACACCATGAACACCCGCTTCAAAGGGGTAGTGAACGCCATCACTTACGACCGCTACACCTACCGCAATCTTCGCCTGGACGGAACGCTCAAGCGCAATGCCTTCAATGCCGACATTGACATTCGTGATCCCAACATTGATCTTACCGCTACGGCCAGCGGCAACCTGGCCAACACCTCTTCGTTTAAAGTAGTGGCCGACGTGGATAGTATAAAAACCCTTCCCCTGGGCTTTACTACCCAACCCCTGACCTTCCGCGGGAAGATCGACGCCGATGTCGCATCGATGAACCCGGACTACCTGGATGCCAATATCCTGGTGACCGATGCCCTGCTGGTGTCCAACGGCGACCGCCTGCCCATTGACTCCATGTCACTGGTATCGGGCCGTACCGATACCGCGCAGTTCATCCGGCTGACCAGTGATATTGCCAACGCAGAACTGGTAGGTCAGTACCGTTTTGCCGACTTGGGCTATATCATTCAGAATAATATCCAACCCTATTTTGCCATATCGAATAGCAACAAGGTGTACAACGTGGCCCCGTATGACTTCACCTTCCGGGCCGACATTTCCAACTCCCCTTTCCTGTCGGTATTCGTACCCGGATTAAAGGTGAACGAACCAATCCACGCCGAAGGCAGCCTGGCTACCGGGCGCGGCCTACAGGCAGTTGTCAATACGCCTTCACTGGTGTTTAACGGCAATGAAATCACCGGCCTCGTGGTCAACGCCACCACTACCCCCAACGGGCTCCAGTTTACCGGGAACATCGATCACCTGCGCTCCAATACCCTGGATGTTTATAATACCGACATCCGCGCTACGGCACTGAACAACGTCATTAATTTTAGTCTTGGTGTCGATGATAAGGCCAGTAAAGACAAATACAACCTCAGTGGAGTGTTGCGTCAGCCCTCCAGCGGCACCTATCTGCTGCACCTGAATCCCGACAGCCTGTTACTCAACTACGAGCAGTGGACCGTGTCGGCTAACAACGAACTGATCATTTCTCCTACCCGCATAGCTGCCAATAACTTTACCCTGAGTAAAAATGGTCAGCAGTTCTCCCTGCAAAGCGTAGGAAACAGCAATGCCCTTACCGCTACGTTCAACAACTTCCAGTTGGGTACCATCACAGGCTTTATGCAAGCCGACACCCTGCTAATGGGCGGCGCCATGAACGGTACCGTCACTTTCAACGACCTGATGAAGCAGCCCCTGTTTACCAGCAACCTGACGATCAAAGACCTGAACTTCAAACAGGATACTGTCGGCAATGTGCAGTTAAACGTGAGCAGCACGGCTGCAGGACGTTATATCACCAATGCCACCATCACCGGCCGCGGCAACGACATTCAGGTTACAGGCTCTATGGCGCCCCAAGGCAAGGATATAGCCCTCGACCTCGACCTGGCCATTCGCTCCATGGACCTCAGTTCTATGGAAGGAGCCCTCGCGGGAGCCATCACCTCGGCCAGAGGCACCATCAACGGCGCCGTGAGCATCAGGGGCACTACCACTGCTCCCGATGTGAAGGGCAACCTGAATTTCAACAAGACTGCCTTCAACACGGTGTTCCTCGGCGGCACGTTCCGCATCGACCAGGAGACTCTGGCCGTGACCGAACAGGGTTTCAATTTCAACAACTTCACCATCAGAGACTCGGCCAATAATACCCTTAACCTGAATGGAAACGTTCAGACAACCAACTTCATCAACTATTATTTTAACCTCGATGTGGATGCCGACAACTTTATGGTAGTAAACACCACCAAGAAGCAAAACAGCATCTATTACGGCGACCTCGTGGTGTCTACCGACCTGCACATAGCAGGCACTGAGCGCAGCCCCATTATCGACGGTGCCGTCACCGTGAACGACCGCACGAACTTTACCGTGGTGGTTCCCCAGCCGGAGCCGGGCGTGGCCCAGCGGGAAGGGGTAGTGGAGTTTGTCGATATGAGTGCTCCGGCAAACGATTCTCTTTTCCGCAGATATGACTCCCTGAATTATTCATCTCTGCTGGGCTACGATGTCGCCGTGAACATCGAAGTAAAAAAAGAGGCTGTCTTCAACCTGGTGCTCGACGAAGCCAATGGAGACTTTGTCAACGTGCAGGGCGAGGCTTTGCTTAGCACCGGTATTGACCCCAGCGGCAAAGTGACCCTTACCGGTTCCTACGAACTGTCCAGGGGGTCGTACCAGCTGTCCTTTAACTTCCTGCAAAGGAAGTTCGACATACAGCCCGGTAGCCGGATCGTGTGGCTGGGCGAGCCCACCCAGGCCACCCTGGATGTAACAGGTATCTACGTGTCCAACGCAGCACCAATTGACCTGGTAGAAAACCAGCTCCAGGCCTCCAACGCGGCCCTCCGCAATACCTTTTTCATGCAGAAGCTGCCCTTCGAAGTGCGTCTGAAGCTGACCGGGGAACTGATGCAACCGCAGATTGCCTTTGATATTGTGCTGCCCGAAAGAAGCTACCTCGTAAGCCGCGATGTGATCCAGCTGGTCGACATCCGACTGCAACAACTGCGTCAGGAACCCTCCGAACTCAATAAGCAGGTGTTTGCCCTGCTGCTGCTCAACCGCTTTGTGGGCGAAGACCCCTTCTCCTCTCAGGCCAGTTCAGGATTCAGCGCTTCGGACTTCGCGCGCCAGAGCGTGAGCCGCCTGCTCACTGAACAGCTGAACCGCCTGGCCTCAGGGTTGATTGGCGGCGTGGATATCACCTTTGGCGTTACCTCCACCGACGATTACACCACGGGCGACCGGCGCACCCGTACGGACTTGAATGTAGGCCTGAGCAAACGCCTGCTCAACGACCGCCTGACCGTGTCGGTGGGCAGCAACTTCGAGGTGATGGGCCAGCAGGCCACGTCATCCAATGCGCAAAACGCCAGCAGTATGATCGGGGATATTTCTATCAATTACATGCTCAGTAAAGATGGCCGCTACATGCTGCGCACCTACCGCCGCAACCAGTACGAAGGCGTGGTGGAAGGATACGTCATCGAATCGGGTATAGGATTTAGTATCAATATGGATTATGATCATTTCAGCGAAATAATCCGCCGCAAAAAAGCCAAAGTGGAAGGCCTGGACGATAAACAAAAACCGCTAGAGTAATGCTGCAGATGAAAACATGGATAACACTGGTGGTGGGCAGCTGTTTGCTGGCTGCTTGCAGTACCACGCGCACCGTACCGGAAGGCGACCAGCTTTATACCGGGGCCCAGGTGGAAGTAAAGGGGCCACCCTCTCTGACCACCCGCCAGCAAAAGGTCCTGCGGGCCGACCTGGGCGGCCTTACCCGCCCCCGCCCCAACAGCCGCTTCCTCGGCATACCGTTCAAGCTGATGATCTATAATATATTCGGCAACCGCAAGGACTCGTCCTTCCTGGGCCGGCTGCGCAACCGTTGGGGGCAGCCACCTGTGCTGGTGAGCCAGGTGTCGCTAGATCGTAATGTGCAGGTGCTGAAGTCGCACCTGGAGAACAAAGGCTTTTTCAAAGCCCAGGTAACCGGCGATACGGTCGTCAAAGGCAAAAAGGGCCATGCCGAATATACCGCCACTACCGGCGAGCAGTATAAAATAGCATCGGTCACCTTCCCCACCGATACCAGTGAGCTGGCCCACCACATACGCCACGACTCCACCAATTCACTCCTGAAAGTAGGCGAGCCCTTCGATCTCGACCTGATCAGGGGCGAACGGCTGCGCATCGATGCCCACCTGAAAGAAGACGGTTTTTACTATTTCAGCCCCGAATACCTGTTGGTGAAGGCGGACAGCACCATCGGGGAGAATAAAGTCAATCTCTTTATCACCATCAAAGATGATATTCCCTCGGTGGCGCGGCTCAGCCACCGCATCAACGATGTGTATATCTATGGCAGCTACAGCCTGGCCACGGCAGCAGCCGACACCAGCAAAGCCCATGCGCGCAACTACGAAGGCTACTATATCATCGACCGCGATAATGTCTTTAAGCCCCGGCTCTTTAGCCGGACCATGCAGTTCACCCCGGGAGAGATCTATAAGCGCTCCGAGCACAACCTGACCCTGCAGCGTCTTATCAACCTGAATGTCTTTAAGTTCGTGAAGAACCGCTTTGAGCCGGCCCCCTGGGTGGACTCCCCCCGGCTGAACGCGTTTTACTACTTAACCCCCCTGCCGAAGAAGTCACTACAGGCCGAGATCAGCGGTACCCAGAAATCCAACGGTTTCACCGGTTCGGAAATTACCCTGCGCTGGCTGAACCGCAATGCGTTCCGCGGCGCCGAGCACCTGAACTTCAGCCTCTATGTAGGCTCCGAGATCCAGTCGGGTGCCAAGACCGATACGGCGAAAGTATCCAACTCCATCGCCGAGATCAAGGGCAACACCTACCGCTTTGGTGCCGAAGCAGGCCTGTCGCTGCCCAAGTTCCTCGTGCCCTTTATCGAGATTCCCAATGAAGGAGGCTTTGCGCCCCGCACCAACTTCCGCCTGGGCTACGATGTCCTGAATAAGCGAAAGCTCTATACCCTCAACTCGTTCCGCGGGCAGTTTGGCTATACGTGGAAGCAAAACATCCGGCGCAACAACGAGCTCTACCCCATCTCGATCAACTATGTGCTGCCCCTGAACGAAACCGAGATCTACGAGGAGCGTAAGCGCCAGTTCCCTACCCTGGCCCGGGCTACCGAACGGCAGTTTATTCTTGGCTCCACTTACCAGTTCACCTATAATGACTTTGTGCAGGCCACCCAGCCCCCTAAGGCTTTTTTCATCAATGGACTGGCCGACCTCTCCGGTAATATTGCGGGGCTGATCACGGGCGCCAACATCAAAACGGGCGACACGGTTAAACTCTTCCAATCGGCTTTTGCCCAATATGTGAAGCTGGAAGCCGATGGCCGCTACTACCACAAAATAGGGCTCAATAACACCTGGGCCAGCCGCGTGATCCTGGGCTACGGGTTACCGTATGGGAACTCCATCGAGATACCCTTTATCAAGCAGTTTTTCGTCGGCGGCAACAACAGCCTGAGGGGCTTCCGCAGCCGCTCGGTAGGTCCGGGTACCTATATGGACACCGCTTTCCGCGCCGAGTTCTTACCCGACCAGACAGGCGACATCAAGTTCGAAGTCAATACCGAGCTGCGCCCCCGCATCTCCGGTCCCCTGTACGGTGCCATCTTCCTGGACGCCGGTAACGTATGGCTCAAAAACGACGACCACTGGACCGGCAAGCCGGGGGCTAAGTTCACCTCCAAATTCATGAGCCAGCTGGCCGTGGATGCCGGAGTGGGTGTGCGCCTCGACATCCAGCTCTTTGTGCTCCGCCTGGATGTGGCCTTCCCGCTCCGCAAGCCCTGGGAGGATAACCCCTGGGTGATGAAACAGATAAAACTCCTGGACCGGGAATGGCGGCGCCCCAACCTCATCTACAACTTTGCCATCGGCTATCCTTTCTAAAGAACGCCACCAGGAGCGGTGTCCTAACAATCGCATAGTGATTACCCTTTTATCGTAGTTCAAGTCAGAGAGCCCCAGCAGGGGCTCTTTCCATATAGAAGTCAGAACCTCAAATGCTGGTCTGTCACTTTTGGTGCAATTCCAGGCTCCTCGCAATGCCAGGCTCCTTCCCCTACAAGCCATTTACAACCCATATTCAAAGCATATACAAGCCATATATAACCCATCCCTTTAAAGAGATGCCTTATATATGCTTTATATATGGCTTATATATGGGTTATATATGGCTTATACCCCCCTTTGGTGAGCAGGAATTAGGTCCCGATAGCTATCGGGATAGGAATTAGGGATTGGGAATTAGGAGGTTATGTGAATGGGAAAAGGGAGGTAAAAACAGAAAAAAGACCAGCCGTGAAGGACTGATCTTTTCGGGAGTATGAATGCCTTTGGCTTTTAGGCCTGCTGCCAGGCCAGCGGCCTGGTAGCTTTCGTAGCTACCTATAATTAGTATCCCAGCAGGTCTTCCAGCCGGGCCTTTACCTTATCGGGGTTGGGCAGCATGGCGGCCTCCAGGCTAACGTTCAGCGGCACGGCGGGCAGGTTGAGGGCGCCCAGCACGTCCACCGGGGCGTCGAGCCACTGGAAGCAGGCTTTGCTGATGCGCCCCGCCAGGGCTTCGGCAAAGGAGTTGTTCTGCTGCTCTTCGGTGAGCACAAGGCACTTGCCGTGTTTCTTCACGGTAGTAAAGACGAGGTCTTCGTCGAGGGGGAAAAGGGTTCTCAGGTCAATGACCTCCACCTGGCCGGGGAAGGCGCGGGCGGCACTGCGCGCCCAGTACACACCCATGCCGTAGGTGACGACGCACACGCTCTCGCCCCCGGCTACGGCTTCGGGGCTGGCCGCCAGGGCCACAGCGCCCCTGCCAAACGGCAATACGTAGTCGCGCGAGGGCTCCACCGTTTTGGCGTCTTCGGTGCCGGGCACTTTGCTCCAGTACAGGCCCTTGTGCTCCAGCATCACCACGGGGTTGGGATCGTAATAGGCAGCCTTCATCAGCCCCTTCATGTCGGCGGCGTTGGAAGGGTAAGCGATCTTGATGCCCTTGATGGTCAGCAGGGTCGACTCCACCGAGCCGCTGTGGTAAGGTCCCCCGCCGGTGTAGGCGCCAATGGGCACGCGGATAATGGTGGACACGGGGTACTTGCCGCAGGTGTTGTAGCACGACTTGGAGATCTCGGTCACCAGCTGGTTGAAGCCCGGGTAGATGTAATCGGCAAACTGTACTTCCACAATGGGCTTTAGACCTACGGCACTCATGCCCACTGTAGATCCTATAATATAGGCTTCCTGTATGGCCATGTTGAAGACTCTATGGTCGCCGAACTGCTCGCCCAGGGTAGCGGCTTCCCGGAACACCCCGCCCAGCCTGCGGCCCACGTCCTGCCCGTAGAGCAGGCACTCTTCGTTTTCTTCCATCAGCTCGCGGATGGCAAACAGCGCCGCATCCACCATGATCACTTTGCTGTTGGCTGCCGGGCTGCGCTCGCCTTCCTCTTCTTTTATGGGCGTAGGTACAAACACATGATCGGCTACTCCTTCCGGGTCGGGCTCGGCGGCGACCACGGCACGCTCAAAATGATCCTTTATTT